>SKYZ01000290.1 GCA_007127625.1 Aquisalimonas sp.
AGCTGGGCCGCGCGCCAGCGGCGCTCGCCGGCGATGATCTCGAAGCGCTGGTCGTCATCGGCCAGCGGGCGCACCACCAGGGGCTGGACCACGCCCTGGGCGCTGATGGAATCGGCAAGCTCCTGCAGCGCCGTCGGGTCCATTTCCCGGCGCGGCTGATAGCGGCCGCGCTCGAGCCATTCCACCGGCAGCTGGCGCAGCACCCCCGGATCGTCGGGGTCGGTGCTGTCGCTGGCACCCAGCAGGGCGTCGAGTCCGCGTCCGAGTCCTCGTTTCTTGGGGCTCATGATCTCCGTCCGTTCACGCGGTGGCTGCCGCTGTCATGTTCTTGCGGATGATCTCGCTGGCCAGCGCCATGTAGGCCAGCGAGCCGCGGGAGTAGCGATCGTACTGAATGGCCGAGATACCGTGACTCGGGGCCTCGGCCAGGCGCACGTTACGGGGAATCAGGGTGCTGTACACCTGCCGCGGGAAGTGCTGCAGCAGTTGCGCGCCCACCTGGGTCGCCAGATTGTTGCGCGGGTCGAACATGGTCCGCAGCAGGCCCTGGATCTGCAGTTCCGGGTTGGCCTGCTCCTGGACCCGGTGAATGGTGTCCAGCAGGGCGGTCAGCCCCTCCAGGGCGTAATACTCGCACTGGATGGGAATCAGCACGCCGTGGGCGGCTACCAGGGCATTCACCGTGAGAATGTTCAGTGACGGCGGGCAATCCACCAGGATGTAGTCATAACTGTCCCGCACCCGGGCCAGTTGCCGGCGCAGGTGCTGCTCGCGGCTCTCGGCCTCCATGAGTGCGATCTCGGCCGCGGTGAGGTCACTGTTGCCCGGGACCAGGTCGAAGCCGCCCCCCGGGGCCTCGAGCACGGCCTCGCGCACCGACACCTCGTCCATGAGGACATGGTAGCCGCTGACGCGGACGTTGTTGCGGTCGATACCGGAACCCACCGTGGCGTTGCCCTGGGGGTCCAGGTCCACGAGCAGGACCCGCTGCTTGTTCATTGCAAGGGCTGCTGCCAGGTTGACACAGGTTGTGGTCTTGCCCACCCCGCCTTTCTGGTTGGCAATGGCGATTATTCTACCCATGGTGGTCTCCGTCGATGGCCTCAGCCTCGTGCCGGACGCAAACCAGCGTCCTTGTTGCATCCAGCCCCGGCACCTCCAGCGGCTTGACCGTGTAATGCCAGTCCGGTGGCAGCTGGGCCGCTTCGGCGTTGGCGTCGAAGCGGCCTTTCATGGCCAGAAGCTGCCCGCCCGGTGCCAGCAGGTGCGCCGTATCGGCGACGAACCCGTCCAGCCGTGCATAGGCCCGGGCGATGATGGTGTCAAAACGCTGCTCCGGGTGCCACTGCTCCACACGGGTGCCGACGACACTGACATTGGGCAGCGGCAGCTCGGCGACCGCCTGGCGCAGAAAGCGGACCTTCTTGCCATTGGTATCCAGCAGCGTGACCCGCAGCTCGGGCCGGCACAGGGCGAGGGGAATTCCCGGCAGGCCGGCGCCGGTGCCGACATCCAGAAGCTGCTCGCCCTCAAGATAGGGAAGGGGGGTGAGACTGTCCAGCAGATGCCGGGTCACCATCTCCCGCGGCTCGCGCACCGCCGAGAGGTTGAAGGCACGGTTCCAGCGGTGCAGCAATGCCAGGTAGTCCACCAGCGCATCCACGGGGGGCTCGCCGGATGACAGTTCACCAACAGCGGCGCGCAGGTCCCGTTCCACCTCCGCCCGGGGGAAACCCTCGCTCATGCGCTGGCACGCCGGGGCGGCATTTCGCCGCGCCGGAGGTGCACCAGCAGCAGGGACACCGCCGCGGGTGTCACCCCCTGGATGCGGCCGGCCTGACCCACCGTGGCGGGGCGGTGCTCGGCAAGCTTCTGCCGAACCTCGGAGGACAGACCCGCCACGGCGTCATAGTCCACGTCGTCCGGGATAACCAAGTCCTCGTGGCGGCGTGCCCGCTGGATTTCCTCCTGCTGTCGGTCCAGGTACCCCGCGTACTTGGCCTGAATCTCGATCTGTTCGGCCACCGCGGGATCGTCGACACCGGCCTCGCCCACCAGGGTCATGAGATCGCGGTAGCCCAGCTCCGGGCGCCGAAGAAGCGCATCCAGGTGTTGCTCCTTGCGCAACGGACCGCCCAGCAGCCGCTGACTGGCCTCGGCATTGACGTCGGCCGGCCGGACCAGCGTCGCGGCGAGGCGCTGCTGCTCCCGCTCGATGGCCTCCCGCTTGCGGGTGAAGGCCTGCCAGCGGGCATCATCCACCAGTCCGAGGTCCCGACCCACCGGGGTCAGGCGCAGATCGGCGTTGTCCTCCCGGAGCAGCAGCCGGTACTCGGCGCGGCTGGTGAACATGCGGTACGGCTCCAGGGTACCCCGGGTGGTGAGATCGTCGATGAGCACGCCGATATATGCCTGATCACGGCCCGGCGACCACGGTGCTTCACCACGCACGGCGCGGGCGGCGTTGACCCCGGCAACCAGCCCCTGGGCCGCCGCCTCCTCGTAGCCGGTGGTGCCGTTGATCTGGCCGGCGAAGTAGAGACCCGTCACGTAACGGGTCTCCAGGCTCGGTCGAAGGTCCCTGGGATCGAAATAGTCGTACTCGATGGCATAGCCCGGCCGCGTGATGTGCGCTTGCTCCAGGCCGGCGCAGGAGCGCACCAGGGCCAGCTGCACGTCGAAGGGCAAGCTGGTGGAGATGCCGTTGGGATAGACCTCGTGGGTGTCCAGGCCTTCCGGCTCCAGAAAGATCTGGTGCGCCGACTTGTCGGCGAAGCGCACCACCTTGTCCTCCACCGACGGGCAGTAGCGGGGACCGACGCCGTCGATCTCGCCGGAGAACATGGGCGAGCGATCCAGGGCGCCGCGAATGATGTCGTGGGTCCCCGCATTGGTGTAGGTGATCCAGCAACTGACCTGTTGTGGATGCTCGGACCGCGAGCCCAGGAACGACGCCACGGGCTCCGGCTCGTCTCCCGGCTGTTCGGCGAGGGCGGAGAAGTCGATGGTGCGGCCGTCCAGACGCGGGGGTGTGCCCGTCTTCAGCCGCCCGACCCGGAACGGGCGCGCACGCAGCTTCTCGGCCAGGGCATTGGCCGGCGGGTCACCGGCGCGCCCGCCCTGGTGGTTGTCCTGACCGATGTGAATACGGCCACCGAGGAAGGTTCCCACGGTGAGCACCACTGCAGGAGCGTGGAAGCGCAGACCCATCTGGGTGACGACGCCGTGGACACGATCGCCCCCCATGAGCAAGTCGTCCACGCCCTGCTGGAACACGGTGAGCCCTGGCTGACTCTCCACCATGGAGCGGATGGCGGCCTTGTACAGCGTGCGATCGGCCTGGGCCCGGGTGGCGCGCACCGCCGGGCCCTTGCGCGCATTCAGGGTACGGAACTGGATGCCGCCGCGATCCGTGGCCCGGGCCATGGCGCCGCCGAGGGCATCAATCTCGCGCATCAGATGGCCCTTGCCGATCCCGCCGATGGCGGGATTACAGCTCATCTGCCCAATCGTCTCGATGTTGTGGGTGAGCAGCAGCGTCTGCGAACCGCTGCGGGCTGCAGCCAGGGCTGCCTCGGTCCCGGCGTGGCCGCCGCCGACGACGATGACATCAAAGCGCTCGGGATAATCCAAACCAGCATCCTCCAGGCCGAAGCGGCCGGAATCAGTATGTTGCGGAATCGGACAGTCTAGCAGGCGGCAAGGGCATCAGTGAATGCAAGCCCGCGTCGCTCTCACATGCGTTCCACGTGGAACGCATGCAATCCGGCTCACTTGCCAATGCAGAAGCTGGAGAAGATCTCGCCCAGCAAGTCTTCCGTGCTCACCGCACCGGTGATCTCTCCCAGGGCATCCTGGGATCGCCGCAACTCCTCGGCCATCAGCTCCCCCGCCCCGTTTTCCAGCTGCGCGGTGGCGGCCTGCAGGAACTGATCCGCCCGCTGGAGGGCGTCCAGATGCCGGCGGCGGGCGATGAATCCCCCCTCGCCGGCGCTGTAGCCCATGCACTCCTTGAGATGCTCCCGCAGCAGGTCCATTCCGCCGCCGTGCAAGGCGCTGAGGACAATCTCCGTACGTGCGCCCGTGGGATCGATCCCGACCGCTGCCCCGGAAAGATCCGCCTTGTTGCGCACGACAGTCACCGGGAGTCCACCGGGCAAGCGGGCGAGAATGGCCTGGTCTCCAGGGGCAACCCCGTCGCGGTCGTCCACCACCAGCAACACGCGATCAGCCGCCTCGATGGCGTGCCACGCACGGCGTATCCCCTCCTGCTCCACTTCCTCCTCGGTCTCCCGCAGGCCGGCGGTGTCCACCACGTGCAGCGGCATGCCGTCGATCTGGATCTGCTCCCGCAGGATGTCCCGCGTGGTGCCGGCCACGGCAGTCACGATGGCGGTGGGGGCGTCGGCAAGGGCATTCAGCAGACTGGACTTGCCGGCATTGGGGCGGCCGGCGATCACCACGGTCATGCCATCCCGGAGGACGCGTCCCTGCCCCGCCGCCCGGGTCACGCTCTGCAGGCGCTGACGCGCCGCCTGCAGGCGCGCCGCCACCTCACCATCACCTAGGAAATCGATCTCCTCGTCCGGAAAATCGATGGCCGCTTCGACGTAGACCCGCAACTCCATCAGTGCCTGGCTCAGCCCCTCAACCTCGCGCGAGAAGGCGCCATGCAGTGATGCCACGGCGGCACGCGCCCCGGCCTCGGAGCCTGCGGCGATGAGGTCGGCGATGGCCTCGGCCTGGGTCAGGTCCATGCGGCCGTGGAGAAAGGCGCGCTCGGAGAATTCGCCGGGCCGGGCCAATCGGCAACCGAGGCGGGTGAGCCGTTTCAGCAGACGGTCCATGACCACCGGTCCGCCGTGACCCTGGAACTCCACCACGTCTTCGCCGGTGAAGGAGTCCGGGCCCGGGAACCACAGCACCAGACCTTCGTCGAGCACATCGCCTTGCTCCCCCCGGAAACGGCGGAACGCGGCCCGACGGGGGTCCGGAAGGTTGCCTATGACGATTCTGGCGTGTTCTGCGGCAGCCGGCCCGGACAGACGCACGATGCCCA
>SKYZ01000461.1 GCA_007127625.1 Aquisalimonas sp.
AGTGCGCCCTGCACCCGATACTCGCCGTCCACCATGCCGTACCAGTGCAGCGCCTCGGTCATGCTGCCGTCGTCTTCGGCAATACGTCCAAGGAAGTAATGGGCCGCGCCCAGCCGCTCACCCAGATCCACCAGGGAGAGGAAGTACGTTCGGGCCTCTTCGGCATAACCCGCCTCCAGGGTCAGCAGGGCCATGGCATAGAGGGCATCGGCGTTATCCGGCCGCTCACTGTGCACCCGCTCGAACTGCTCCAGGGCCTTGGACTCGGCGCCGGCATCCAGCAGGCGGCGGGCGTAATCCAGGCGCAGACGCCAGTCGTCGGGGTGCCGCTCCACCAGCTCGTCCAGCCCCTCCAGGGCCGCCTCCCGTTCCCCCATTGCGAGCAGCGCCTCAGCGCGGTACAGGGTCAGGTCACGATCACCGGGCTCCAGGGCCAGGCCGTCCTCGGCGGCATCCCGCGCCAGTGACGGGTTGCCCGACTCCAGGGCCAGCCGGGCCAGCAGCCGGTACCCCCCCGGCTGCTGCGGATGCTCCGCCACCAGATCGCGAATAACCTCCAGTGCGGCCTGCCGGTCGCGCGCCGTACCCAGGGCCGCCTCCAGGCGGTCGAACAGATCGTCCGCGGGCTGAACATCCCCGGTGAGCACCTGGGTCAGGTGGTAGCGCGCCGGTTCGGCCTGACCGTCGCGGAGATACAGAAAGCCCAGGATCTGATGCATCTGCAGGCCCGGGCTCTCCACCAGTTTCTCCCAGCGCTGCGCAGCCTCCAGGGCCACGTCCTCGCGCTCGGCGTAGAGCGCCAGACGGGTGGCGCGCTCGGCGACCCGCGGATCGTTGGTCAACCCCATCGCCCGCCGCCAGGCCGCCAGCGACTGCTCCACATCACCGCCGGTACCCGCCAGCTCCGCGACCATGACCTGATAGATCAGGTCCTCATCCGCCGGCGGCGGCTCCACGGCCTCGGCAATACGCGGGTCCTCCCGGGGCGGCTCGTCACTCGGCGCTGTCGCGCACGCCCCCAGCACCAGCGCCAGGGGCGGCAGCACCATGCGCCACACCACCCGAGCCCGCTTTGTCTCTCCGGACCCCATTGGCACCCATCCGTTGCAGAAAACCGTGAAACCGGCACGCCGACCGCGTGCCGCGCCCGGCCACCACTATACCCGCGCCATCGGGACGGAGACAGCCGGCCCGGCTCCGCAAGTCACGTTCCCTTGTTTTCCGCCCGGGGATTCCCGACAATCGGCCGCCTGACGTCGGGTGCCGCTGCATTGCGTCTGCGGCATTGCCCCGGCGGGGGCACCGGTTGGCGCATTCATGGCAAAACACACCGGAACTTGAGATGCGTCATGCGCTGAGCCGTCGTGACTGCGGTATCATGACGCCATCAGCTCGATGAGGGGCCGCCGTCGTCCATGCACGCGCACATGTCCGGACCATCCATGCCACTGTTCACGCTTGGCCTCAACCACAAGAGTGCACCGCTGACGGTGCGCGAGCGCGTGGTGTTCGACGCCCAGCGTGTGGTGCCGGCGCTGGAGCAGCTCAAGGAGCGCGACGGGGTCCGGGAGGCAGCGCTGATCTCCACCTGCAACCGCACCGAGGTGTACACCGTCCTCGAGGACTCGGTGGCAGCGAACTCCGTCCTGCACTGGCTGGCGGAATCCCACCAGGTGGACCCGGGCTGGCTGCGTCCCTACATGTACATCCATCAGGACGCGGACATGGTGCGCCATCTGCTCCGCGTCACCCCGGGGCTGGATTCCCTGGTCCTGGGGGAGCCGCAGATCGGCGGGCAGGCGAAGACCGCCTACCAGGAAGCCCTGAACGCCGGCACCCTCGGGCGCGTCCTGGATCGCCTGTTCCAGTACGCCTTCTCGGTATCGAAACAGATCCGCACCGAAACCGGCATCGGCTCCAACCCGGTATCGGTGGCTTTTGCCGCCGTCACGCTGGCCCGGCAGATCTTCGGCAATCTGGACGGCTACACCGGGCTGCTCATCGGCGCCGGGGAGACCATCGAGCTCACCGCGCGCCACCTGCACGAGCAGGGCATGCGCCGGTTCATCGTCGCCAACCGCAGCCGCGAGCGGGCGCGGGAGCTGGCCGAGCAGTACGGCGGTCAGGCCATTGACCTGGCCGCCCTGCCCGACCATGTGGCCGAGGCGGACGTGATCATCTCGTCCACCGGCAGCCAGCTGCCGCTGCTGGGCAAGGGCAGCGTCGAGCGCGCGGTGAGGCGGCGCAAGCACAAGCCGATATTCATGGTCGACATCGCCGTCCCGCGGGATATCGAACCGGAAGTCGGCCAGCTGGACGACGTCTACCTCTACACCGTCGATGATCTCCAGGAAGTCATTGCGGACAACATGCGCTCGCGCCAGGAGGCGGCACGGCAGGCGGAAGAGATCATCGACCTGCAGGTGGAGCGTTTCCAGCAATGGCTGCGCAGCCTGGATTCCGTGCCAGTGATCCGCCGCTACCGGGAACAGGGGGAAGCCCACCGCGACGAAATCCTCGCCCGTGCACAGCGCCGGCTGAACCGCGGCGACAACCCCGACGAGGTCATGGAATACCTGGCCCACACCCTGACCAACCGCCTCATGCACCAGCCCACGGCACGGCTGCGCGAGGCCAGTGAAAACGGCCGTGCTGACCTGCTGGAATCGGGCCGGTTCCTTCTCGGCGTCGACGATCAGCAATAGGGAGTACGGCTAGTGTCCTGTCCCCGAAGTGCGTTGTATTTTGAGCGCCTGTGCGGCACCAGGGCGAGGCGCGGCTCGCAGGCAATGGCCGTCGCCCTTGGCAAGAGGCGCAACGAAGCCCTGGTGCCGCACAGGCGCTCCCGCAGGGCCTGCCTCTGGGCGGCTGAGGCGGCGTTATCGGCCCGCGCCGTAGTGACGCTACGCCTTCGGCCCGATGGCCTTGCCTCAGCCGCCCAGAGGACAGGCAAAATACAACGAATTCGGGTTACAGGACACTAGCGCTTCCCTGGACCCACCGCACGGAGGAGCGAACATGAGCGAGCAGACAGCACGTGAGCGCATCGTGCCTGCGGAGATGGCGCGACGTTGTGCCGACGCCATGTGGCAGGACGACTGCGCATCGCAGGCCATGGGGATGCAGGTCGAGGAGGTTGCACCAAGGTATGCCCGCCTGTCCATGCCTGTCCGGAGTGACATGCTCAATGGCCATGCGAACTGCCACGGAGGGTTCATTTTTACCCTCGCGGACTCGAGTTTCGCGTTCGCGTGCAACTGGTCGAATCGCCTGACCGTTGCCTCCAGCGGCACCATCGAATTTCTAGCGCCGGCCCGCGAGGGCGACGTGCTGACGGCAACGGCGGAAGAGCGCAGCCGCGCCGGCCGCACCGGCGTCTACGATGCCGCCATCACCAATCAGCGGGGTGATCTCGTGGCGTTATTCCGTGGTCGTTCCTACACGGTTCCCGGAGAGCTGATTCCGGGGCTGGAACTGGCGGAGTCCTGATTGTCATGGCGCCACAGAGCGCCAGGGTTGGAGGAGAAGCACTATCATGAACGCGGCGAAACAGGTGAACGGCCTCCTGGAGTCGGTAGAGACCTGCAGTACCGATGAGCTGCGCGCGTTGCAGCTGCAACGTCTGCGCTGGAGCCTGAATCATGCCTACAAGAACGTCCCGTTCTACCGGGCAAGCTTTGATGCCGCCGGCGTGCACCCGTCGGAGCTGGCGAGACTGGAGGACCTGGCAAGGTTCCCGTTCACCCTGAAGAGTGATCTGCGGGACAACTACCCCTTCGGCATGGTGGCCACGCCAATGGAGGACGTGGTGCGGATTCACGCGTCGAGTGGCACCACCGGGCGGCCCACCGTGGTGACCTATACCCGGAATGACATCGACGTATGGGCCAATCTGGTGGCCCGTTCCATGCGTGCCGCAGGCGTGACATCCAGGGATATCGTTCAAGTGTCCTACGGCTACGGTCTGTTCACCGGCGGCCTGGGGGCGCACTACGGCGCGGAGCGCCTCGGCTGCGCGGTGATCCCGATGTCCGGTGGGCAAACGGAAAAGCAGGTTCAGCTGATCCGGGATTTTCAGCCTACGGTGATCATGGTGACGCCGTCCTACATGCTGAATATCGCTGACGAGTTCGAGCGCCAGGGCCTGGATCCGCGCAAGTCCTCGTTGCGGGTGGGCATCTTCGGTGCGGAGCCCTGGACCAATGCCATGCGGGAAGAGATCGAGGAACGCATGGGGCTCGATGCGGTGGACATCTACGGTTTGTCGGAAGTGATGGGACCCGGCGTCGCCCAGGAATGCCTGGAGACAAAGGACGGGCCGACCATCTGGGAGGACTTCTTCTATCCCGAGATCATTGATCCTGATACGGGCGAGGTACTCCCGGACGGCGAAGAGGGTGAGCTGGTGTTCACCAGCCTGGTCAAGGAGGCTTTTCCGATCATCCGGTACCGCAGTCGCGACCTCAGCCGCCTGCTGCCTGGCACGGCCCGCACCATGCGACGCATGGACCGGATTACCGGTCGCAGCGATGACATGCTGATCATTCGCGGAGTGAACGTCTTCCCGTCCCAGGTCGAGGAGCGGATCTGCGCTCATGGGAAGCTGGCGCCGCATTACCAGCTTGAGGTGAGCCGCGAAGGCAACGTCGACAGCCTGGCCGTGAGGGTTGAGCCGCAGCCGTCCCTGGGCCAGCTCACGGAGGCGGAAAGAAAGGCGCTGGGCCAGGAGCTGGCGCACTCGATCAAGTCCTACGTCGGAATCACTGCAGCGATCGAGATCGTCAATGTCGGGGGTGTCGAGCGTTCACAGGGTAAGGCGAAGCGGGTGGTGGACCTAAGGCCCAAGGGGTGAGGTCATGGACCGGCGGTGCAGGCGTCCCCGGGCGGGTGTGCTATCGTACGGCCGCTTGACGGCAACGCGCGGCTGGTAGTCCGGGAAAAGGCATGTCGACGAAGAAGGCTGTGAACGAACTGGTTGAGCGTCTGACCGTACAGCGCCCGATCCGGGCGCGGTCCCTGATCATCACCGTGTACGGCGATGCAATTGC
>SKYZ01000203.1 GCA_007127625.1 Aquisalimonas sp.
AGGGTGAAAACAACGCGGAGTTGCACCGTGGTGATGCAGCATCTGGGCGTATGCCCTGCCGGAGTGCAGCGGGGGAAGCGTGCGGGGGCGATCTGCCCCCGCAGGCTCGGGCCTCAAGGAATCGCTCAGCGTTTCCTTAAGCAGTGGGGAGGGTGTAGTCCTTGAAGTCCTCGCGCAGCTTGGCCTTCTGCAGCTTGCCGGTGGCGCTGTGCGGCAGCTCCTCGACGAACAACACGTCGTCCGGCAGCCACCACTTGGCCACGTGTTGGCCGAGGTACTCCAGCACTCCGTCCTTGTCCACGCTGGATCCCTGCTCCCGCACGCACACCAGCAGCGGTCGTTCGTCCCACTTCGGATGGCGTGCGGCAATGACCGCTGCTTCGGCGATCTCCGGATGGCCCACCGCGGCATTTTCCAGATCGATGGAGCTGATCCACTCGCCCCCGGACTTGATCACGTCCTTGGTGCGGTCGACGATCTCCATGTAGCCCTCGGGGTCGATCTTGGCAACGTCGCCGGTCCGGAACCAGCCCTCGTCGTCGAAGGCCTTGGCGTTGGCCTCGGGGTTCCCGTAATAGCCCGAGAGGATGGCCGCCCCGCGGACCAGCAGTTCACCGAAGGCCTCGCCGTCGTGGGGCAGGCGTTTGCCGTCCTCATCGACGATCTTCATCTCCACACCGAATACGGCGCGGCCCTGCTTGCACTTGATGTCCAGCTGCTCCTTGGGGGAGAGGTGCTGATCCCGCGGGCGCACCAGGGACACGGTGCCGATGGGGCTCATCTCGGTCATGCCCCAGCCCTGCAGGCCTTCGACGTTGTAGGTCTCCTTGAACTCGTTGAGCATGGCGCGGGGCGCCGCGGAGCCGCCGATGAGCACGTGCTTGAGGCTCTGGAACCGCTTGCCGGCCTCGCGCATGTGCTTGAGCAGCCCCAGCCAGACCGTGGGCACGCCCCAGGCGTCGGTGACGCCCTCGCCGTTCATCAGCTCCGCCAGGCTCTCGCCGTCCAGGCGCGGGCCGGGGAAGACCAGCTTGGCGCCCACCATGGGGCCGAAGTACGGCACGCCCCAGGCATTCACGTGGAACATGGGCACCACCGGCAGCATGGCGCTTTCCTCGTCCATGGTGAGCCCCGGCACGGAGAGGACGAAGAACGAGTGCAGCACCGTGGAACGGTGCGAGTACAGCACCCCCTTGGGGTTGCCGGTGGTGCCGGAGGTGTAGCACAGGGAGGAAGCGGTGTTCTCGTCGAACTCCGGCCAGTCGAACTCCGTGGGCTGATCGGCGATCAGGTCCTCGTAGCAGTGGACGTTGGGCAGCCCCGTCTCCGGCATGTGCGCGCGGTCGGTCATGATCACGTAACCGGCGACGTTGGGCAGGTGATCCTTGAGCTTGTCCAGCAACGGCACGAAGGTCAGGTCCACGAAGACGTACTTGTCCTCGGCGTGATTGACGATGTAAGTGAACTGGTCCGCCGGCAGGCGCGGATTGATGGTGTGGCAGATGGCCCCGATGCCGGAGGTGGCGTAGTACACCTCCAGGTGGCGGTAGGTGTTCCAAGCCACCGTGGCGACCCGATCGGTGTCCTGCACACCCAGCTTCTTGAGGGCATGGGCCAGTTGCCGGGTCCGCCGCGCCGCGTCCCGGTACGTGTAGCGGTGGAGGTCGCCCTCCACTGTCCGTGAGACCACTTCCTGGTCCGGGAAATTGCTGGCCGCGTACTCGATGATCTGAGAGATCAGTAGTGGCCGGTCCATCATCATTCCGCGCATTGTCTCCTCCTGCTTCCGGATGTGTGATTGTGAAGTGCAGTGTCGCGCCCCCGCGGCGTCGACACAACCGCGGATAACCGCGTGACCACACGCTACCGTATGGGTTCCGCGGCGCAGCGTGTCCGCAGCTTTCCGGGGGGTTAGCGTAGGGCCGCAAGCCGTGGCATGCTCCGGGTTGATCAAAAGAGGAGAAGTGACTCATGACGGACCTGGACACATTCCGGCGTGAAACCCGGGAATGGCTGGAGGCCAACTGTCCCGAAAGCATGCGCACGCCCATTACCAGTGACGATGACGCCTGCTGGGGCGGGCGCAAGTGGGTGTTCAAGAGCGACGACCAGCGCCTGTGGCTGGAGCGCATGGCCGAGCGCGGCTGGACCGCGCCGGACTGGCCCACCGAGTACGGCGGTGGCGGCCTCGACAAGGCCCAGGTGAAGATACTCCGCGAGGAGATGGCGCGCATCAATGCGCGGCCGCCGCTGAACAGCTTCGGCGTGTGGATGATCGGCCCGGCCATCCTCAAGTTCGGCTCGGAGGACCTCAAGCGCCAGCATCTGCCGCCCATCGTCCGCGGCGAGATCCGCTGGTGCCAGGGCTACAGCGAGCCCGGGGCCGGTTCGGACCTGGCGGGGCTGCAGACCCGGGCCGAGGACAAGGGCGATCACTTCATCGTCAACGGCCAGAAGATCTGGACCTCCTACGCCGACAAGGCGGACTGGATGTTCTGCCTGGTGCGCACCAATCCCGACGTCAAGAAGCAGCAGGGCATCAGCCTGGTGCTGTTCGACATGGAAACCCCCGGCGTGTCCACCCGCCCCATTACCCTGATCTCCGGCAGCTCGCCCTTCTGCGAGACCTTCCTGGACAACGTGCGCGTGGAGAAGGACCAGGTGGTGGGCGAAGTGGACCAGGGCTGGACCATCGCCAAGTACCTGCTCACTCACGAGCGCGAGATGATTGGCGGTTTCGGCCGCACGGCGGCGGGCAGCAAGACCCTGGCCGAGCAGGCGGTGGACGCCATCGGTCTGGAGGACGGCCGCCTGGCCGACGACATGCTGCGTGGCGAGGTGGCCCAGTGGGATCTGGACGCCCGCGCCTTCGAGCTCACCGCCGAGCGGGTCAACGAGGAGGCCAAGGCCGGCCAGGGCGTGGGTGCGGCTTCCGCCATGCTCAAGTACTACGGCACCGAGCTCAACAAGCGCCGTCAGGAGTTGCTCATGGCCATGAACGGCAGCAATGCGCTGATCTGGGAAGGCAAGGGCGAGCAGGCCGGCCAGTTGCCGCGCCACTGGCTGCGCTCCAAGGGCAACTCCATCGAGGGCGGCACCTCCGAGGTGCAGCTCAACATCATCGCCAGGAACATCCTCGGGCTCGGGTAACGACGGAAAGGTCAACGGTCATGACGACACTGGTACTGAACGAAGAACAGCAAATGCTCAAGGACTCCGCCCGCGGGTTTCTCCAGGAACGCGCCCCGGTGAGCGAGATGCGGCGGCTGCGGGACGAGGGCAATCCGGACGGCTTCTCCCGGGATGTCTGGGCGGCCATGGTGGAGCAGGGCTTCGCCGGAACGCTGATTCCCGAAGAGCACGGCGGATTCGCCTTCGGCCACGTGGGGATGGGGCAGATTTTCGAGGAGTCGGGGCGCACCCTGACCGCCTCGCCGCTGCTGTCCACTGCCGTGGTGGCCGCCCTGCTGCTCGAGCGGGCGGGTAACGAGGAGCAGAAGGGACTGCTGACTGCCCTGGGCCAGGGCGAGGCGATCGTGGCCCTGGCGGTGGACGAATCCGCCCGGCACAACCCGCAGCTCATTCGCACCCGCGCCGAGCACAACGGCAGCGGATACACCCTGAACGGCTGCAAGGGGTTCGTGGTGGACGGGCACGTGGCGGATCACCTGATCGTGGTGGCGCGCACCTCCGGGGAGAGTAATGACCGGGATGGGATCACCCTGTTTCTGGTGGATCCCGCTACTGCGGGCATCGAGTTGGAGCCCATGGTCACCGTGGACAGTCACCGGGTGGCCGAAGTGCGCCTGAACGACGTGGAAGTGCTCCAGGAAGCCGTTCTGGGCGAGGTGGATCGCGGCTTCGCCGTGCTGGAGCCGGTGCTGTCGGCTGCCAACGCCCACCTGGCCGCCGAGTTGCTCGGCCTGACCCTGGAAGCCTTCGAGCGCACCGTGCGCTACATGCAGGAGCGCAAGCAGTTCGGGGTGGCCATCGGCTCCTTCCAGGCACTGCAGCACCGGGCGGCTCACCTGTTCAGTGAAATCGAGTTGCTGAAATCCTCGGTGATTGCGGCGCTGTCGGCCTTGGACGAGGGCGCCGACGACGTGGAGCAGCTCTGCAGCCTGGCCAAGGCCCGGGCCTGCAGTGTCGCCGAGCTGGCCACCAACGAGGGGGTGCAGCTGCACGGCGGCATGGGCATGACCGACGAGTTCGACATCGGCCTGTTCCTAAAGCGCGCCCGTGCCGCGCAGCAGACCTTCGGCGACCAGCGCTACCACGCGGCGCGGTTCGCCCGGCTGCGCGGGTACTGAGCCGCACCGCCGTGAACCCGGACCAGGAGGAGATCACGTGAGCTACGAGTGCTTCGACGTCACCATCGACAACGCCATCGCGCACCTGGTGCTCAGGCGCCCGGAAAAGCGCAACAGCATGATCCCGTCGTTCTGGCGGGAGCTGCCGGAGATCATCCGGGATATCGACGACAATGCCCGCGCCCGGGTGATCGTCATCTCCTCCACGGGGCCGCACTTCACGTCCGGCCTGGACGTGAAGGCGTTCGAGTCCATCGGCGCGGCACCGGACGAACCCATGGCCGAACGCCAGGCGGGGCTACGGTTCCAGAACACGGTGCGCGCCATGCAGGAGACCTTCACCTGCCTGGAGCGCTGCCGGGTGCCGGTGCTGGCGGCCATCCAGGGCGGCTGCATCGGCGGCGGGGTGGATCTGGTGACCGCCTGCGACATGCGCTACGCCACCGACGACGCCTTTGTCACCATCCACGAGATCAATATCGGCATGACCGCCGACGTGGGCACCTTCCCGCGCATCTTCAAGCTGATCCCGGAAGGCGTGGCGCGGGAGCTGGCTTACACCGGTCGGCGCATGCCGGCGGCGGAGGCACAGGCCGTTGGGCTGGTGAACCGTGTCTATCCGGACCACGACACCATGCTGGCCGAGGTCATGGGCATCGCCGGGGAGATCGCCGCCAAAGCGCCCCTGGCCATCCACGGCACCAAGCGCCTGGCCAACTACGCGCGGGACCATTCAG
>SKYZ01000253.1 GCA_007127625.1 Aquisalimonas sp.
GGGCTAGCGGGATTTAGGCCGCTAGAGCGTAGTTTTCGTCGTTGGCAACTATTTTAAGTTGGCCATCATGTTTTACGAGGTGAGATGACGTCCTCGGCATGCACCTCAGGTTTCACGACCCACGTCGAGACCATGACACCCCCGAAGCGAATCGTTACCTACTGACTAGGTAAGGGCAGTATACCGGATTTCAAGGGTGTTGTGAGCGTCCGTGACTTCAGACCTTGTGCTTGAGCAGGCGTTCCTTCTGACGCTGCCAGTCCTGCTGCTTCTTGGTCTCGCGCTTGTCCTGCTTCTGCTTGCCCTTGGCCAGCCCGATCTCGAGTTTTGCCAGGCCGCGCTTCCAGTACAGCTTCAGCGGGACCAGCGTGTAGCCCTGGCGCTCCGTGGCACCAATGAGGCGCGCCAGTTCGCGGCGGTGCAGAAGAAGTTTGCGCGTGCGGGTCGGGTCGGGCTTCACGTGGGTCGAGGCGGAGGGCAGGGGCGGGAAGTTGGCACCGATCAGCCACGCCTGTCGGCGACGGATCACCACATAGCCTTCCTGCAGGTTGGCGCGCCCGGCGCGAAGGCTCTTCACCTCCCAGCCTTCGAGCGCCATGCCAGCTTCGAAGGTTTCCTCGATGAAGAACTCGTGCCGCGCCTTGCGGTTTACCGCAATGACGTTGCTGTCGTCCGCCTTCTTTTTTCCGCTCTTCTTGCTCACGGCGCGCATTGTAACGGGGGGCGCGCCTGGCCGCCAGCAGGCGTGCCTTGTCGTGATCCGGGGGGCAGGGGACAATGCAGCCAGTGTCAGGATAGAAACACCTCCCCGCTCGTTCGCCAGGCGGGGCAGCACAAGAAACGGGGTTGCACCCCCGGGCGGCGGGTGTGACGCAGGGCCGAGGAGGGCAGCCGTGGCCATTCCAAAGCGCTCGCTCCAGGGGGAGTGGGGTGGGCCGTTCGCATTCGTCTTTGCATTGACCGGCGCAGCCATTGGGCTCGGCAACCTGTGGGCGTTCCCTGCACTGGTCACCGAGCACGGGGGGGGCGCGTTTCTGCTCGCCTATGCGGGATTCCTGGTGCTCATGGTCTTGCCGCTGTGGCTTGCAGAGATCGGCCTCGGCCGCTCGGTGCGGCGAACCCTCCCGGATGGCATCCAGCGCATGGCAACGGCGCAGGGCCGCTCCGGTCTGTGGACCGGTGTCGGCTGGCTTGCCGTGACCATGGCCGGACTGTTGCTGGTGCTGCAGGTCATGGTCGGTGGTGCCCTGGGCGCCTGGCTGCAGGCTGTCGCAGTGGACCGCAGTCCGGTGGTGGACGGGGTGACCACCACCCGCATTTTCGCCTCGCTGTGGGCGGAACCGGAGCGCTGGCTGCTGTGGCATACCCTCATGGTGGGCGGCGCCTGCATGGTGGTTGGTCAGGGAATCGTTTCGGGCATCCAGCGGGTCATGCGTGCGCTGGTGCCGGCCGCGTTTCTGCTGCTGGCCGCTCTTGTGGCCTGGGCGACCCAGTGGGGCAGCCTCGCACCCGCCTGGGAGCGGGTGTTCGATGTCCGCTTCGAGAGCCTTGGTTGGGATGGCGTGCAGGCGGCTGGCGAGTACGCGCTGTTTTCCACCGTGGTGGCCCTGGGAATCGCCACTGTCTACGGTGCCGCATTGTCCGACCGCTGGCCCGTTCTGAGCACCGCTGGTGCGGCGCTGGCCCTGGATCTCCTGTTTGCCGCTCTGGCGGCTCTGCTGGTGTCCGTCCTGTTGTTGCCGGGTGGAGTGGGCGGTAGTGCCTCGGGGCCAGTGTTGATGCTGCACGTGCTACCCGAGGTGATGCTGGGATTGCCCGGCGGACGCGCGGCGACGTTGGCCCTGGCGCTGCTCTTGCTGATCGTGGTGTTCACCACTGTGATTGCTCTGATGCAGGTGGCGGTGGGGGCCCTGGTGGAGCAGGGGCGGGTGGAACGGATCCGGGCAACCGCCCTGGTGGGTGGTGCTGTCTGGCTCACCGGCGTGCTTGCACTGGTGGCCACCACCTGGTGGTTGAACACGGGGACGGGGGAAGCGGCACTGTTCGGTGCGGTCGCGGGCTTTGCCTGGGTGGCGATCCCTGCCGTGGCTCTGCTGATTCTGACGTTCACCGGCTGGTGTGTGCCCGCCGAGGTGCTCCGGGGCGCGCTGCGCCTCCGGGAAGACTGGCGTTACGATTTCTGGATGCCGATGCTGCGCTATGTCTCCCCCTTGATTCTACTGGCCCTTTTGGCGAGAGTTTCGGGCGCGTTTCCTTAAGGAAGCACTGAACAATTCATTTGAACAAGCCGATAACCGCTAAGGACTCCTTGCGATGACGTCCATTTCACGCAGCGCCCTCGTGCCCCATTCCGCCCGGGCCATGTTCGACCTGGTCAACGATGTGGATCGCTACAAGGAGTTTCTGCCCTGGTGTAGCGACAGTGGCGTCATTGAGCGCAACGGTGACGAACTCAAGGCCTATGTCACCATCAGCAAGAGTGGCATCTCCCGGTCCTTTACGACGCTCAACCGGGCGCAGCCGGGGAAAATGCTGGAAGTGCGGCTCGTGGAGGGGCCGTTCCGCCGCCTGGACGGCTACTGGCGTTTCCAGCAGCTACGGGAGGACGCCAGCAAGGTGGCCCTGGATCTGGAATTCGAGTTTAGCAATTCCATCGTGCGCATGGCGTTCGGGCGGGTGTTCGAGCAGGTGGCCAATCGGCTGGTGGATTCCTTCGTGACCCGGGCGGATCAGGTGTATGGCAGACCTCAGCGCTGACCCGATCCTGGTCCAGGTGGCGTACGCAAGACCGGAGCGGCAGCGCATCGTGGACCTTGCAGTGGCCCCCGGGACGTCGGTCCGGGAGGCGGTGCGGCGCTCGGGTATGGCCGGTGAGTTCCCGGAAATCGATCCGGAATCGGCGCCACTGGGTGTGTACGGGCGGGCCGTGGACGGCGAGGAAATCCTGCGTGCCGGTGACCGCGTGGAGATCTACCGGCCGCTGGAGATCGATCCGCGGGAGGCGCGCCGCCAACGGGCCCGTCTCCGCTGAGGCATGCGGAAGTGGCTCAGCGTGAGCTCAAGAGTCGCCGAAATTCTCCGGTGCCAGGTTACCTTCCAGGCGCACCAGGCGATCCCCGTCAAAGATGACCGTCAGGCGGTCAGGCGTGCCGCCGCCGCCCGGGGCTTCGGTATGGATGTAGTCCCAGCGGTCATCCCGGAAAATATCCTCGATGGCCGGCGTACCCAGCACGAACCGCACCTGGCGGCGTGTCATGCCGGGCTCGAGCTCGTCGATCATCTCGTCGGTGATGATGTTCCCCTGCTGCACCGGGACTTCGTAGGCGAACGGAATGTCGCTGTAGGAGCAGCCGGTCAGCAGGGCGCCGCCGCCCAGAATGGATAAGCCGAGAATCACGGGTCGCATGGTGATGATGCCTTTGTTCCTGCGTCGATAGTGCGCGATCATAACGTATAACAGCGAAGACGGGGGCGCCGTGGGATCACGTGATTTGCGCAAGGCCGGCCTCAAGGTGACGGTGCCGCGGACCAAGGTGCTCGAAGTGCTGGAACAGCGCAGCGCCGGCGGCCGCCGGCACCTCTCCGCCGAAGACGTCTACAAGGCGCTGCTGGACGCTGGCGAGGAGATCGGCCTCGCCACCGTCTACCGTGTGCTCACCCAGTTCGAGGAGGCCGCACTGGTGCGACGCCACCATTTCGAGGGTGGCCAGTCCATGTTCGAACTGGACGAAGAACCCCACGATCATATCGTCTGCGTGGACTGCGGTGCCATCGAGGAGTTCCATGATCCGGTGGTGGCAGAACGCCAGCGCCGAATCGCCGCGGAGCGCGGCTACGAAATCGCCGATCAGGCACTGGTGATCTACGGTCTGTGCCGCAATTGCCTACAGCGCGGCGACTGACAGGGCCGGGCCGCTCAGGCGGACTCGGCGCGCTGTAGCATCTCGGCAGCATGCTCCATGGTGGCGTCAGTGAGTTCGACACCGCCGAGCATGCGCGCAACTTCCTGTACCCGTTGTTCCCGGTCCAGAGGCTGGACGGTGGTGGCGGTGCTGTCCGCCTGGGTGCGCTTGTGCACCTGCAGATGATGGTGCGCCTGCGAGGCCACCTGGGGCAGGTGCGTGACGCACAGCACCTGATGGTACTCACCGAGCCTGCGCAGCTGCCGCCCCACCACCTCCGCCACGCCGCCGCCGATGCCGGCATCGGCCTCGTCGAAAATCAGCGTCGGGATATGCGTGGTGCCGGCGGCGGCGACCTGGATCGCCAGGCTGAGGCGTGAAAGCTCGCCGCCGGAGGCAATGCGGTTGAGGGGGCCGAAGGGCTGGCCGGCGTTGGTGCGAACCTGGAAGCTGATGTCGTCCAGACCGTGCGGCGTTGGCTGCCCGGATTCCCGGGGAGTCACGTCGATCCGGAATGCGGCCCCGGTCATGCTCAGCTCTGCGAGCTGAGCGGTGACCGAGTCGCCCAGCGCGGCGGCGGCGTTGCGGCGGCGCTCCCGTAATTTCTCGGCCACGTCCCGGTACTCCCGGGTCAGGGCCCCGTGCCGCTGTTGCAGCTCTTCCAGGCGCTCATCGCTGTGTTCCAGCGCCTCCAGCTCCCGGCACAGGCGCTCATGGACATCGCCAAGTTCTTCCTCGCGGACCTGGTGCTTGCGCGCCAGATCGCTGAGGTTGCTGATGCGTTCCTCCACTTCCGCCAGGCGGGCCGGATCCAGATCAATGGAATCCAGATGGTGGCGCAGCCCACTGACGGCTTCTTCCAGATGGGCCTGCGCGCCGGCGAGTTGTTCGTGAACCTCGCCCAGGGCAGGGTCCTTGTCCAGTGACTCCTCCAGCTCCCGCAGGCCCTGGCCGATGATCGATTGTGCGGCGTGTTCCTCCTCGTAGAGCATCTGCAGCAGCCGCTGGCTGGTTTCCGCCAGCGTGCCGGCGTTGGCCAGGCGCCGGTGCTCGGCATTGAGGGCCTCCAGGCCCTCGGTGGACAGGTCCAGGCCTTCCAGTTCGCCGGTCTGATAGCGCAGCAGGTCGCGGCGGGCGTCCTGGTCCTCGAAACCGCCCCGGAGGTCGTCCATCTCCGTTTCGCACTCGCCCAGCGCCTGGTGGAGGCGCGCGGCGTCGCGCAGGAGTTCGTCGTTACCCGCGTGATCGTCGACGATGCTCCGCTGGATGTCCCGGCGCATCAGGGACTGGTGTTCGTGCTGGCCGTGGATATCCACCAGCTGCTCGCCCAGTTCACGCAATTGCTGGAGCGGCACCGGACGGCCGTTGATGAAGCCCCGGGAGCGCCCGTTGGCCTGGACGACACGACGCACCATGCATTCGCCTTCATCGTCCAGTTCCTGCGCCTGCAACCAGGCCTGGCAGGCGGGGAGGGTGCCGATGTCGAACGTGACATTGATCTCGGCGCGTTCGGCGCCGGGGCGTACGGTGTCCGATGCCGCGCGGTCACCCAGGGCCAGGCCGAGGGCATCCAGCAGGATCGACTTGCCGGCGCCGGTTTCGCCGGTCAGCGTGGTCATGCCGGCGTCGAATTCCAGCGTCAGTTCATCGACAATGGCAAAGTCCCGGACGTGCAGATGGTTGAGCATGGTCATAGTGTCCTTGGAGTCGGCCCAAGTGTAACGGAGGCGATCGGGGATGTTGACTCATTTGACTTGCCCCGGGGCCGTTGATAGCGTTTTAGCACTCTGCTCGAAGAGTGCTAAAGCTTGGCGGAAGCGGGGCGCAGACGGGCCGGTTGCTGGCCGCCCGGCGCCTGTGGCCAGTAACCCGCCTGCCATCCCCGGCCCGCATCCATGTTGCCGTGATCGGGCGGACTTCCCAGCAGGACACGGTGACAGGGCGGGCCGGGAAGCGCCGCTCTGCGCTGACGTGGTCGTGCATCACGGTAGCAAGCAGACTGACCAGGGTGCTCAAGAGCCATGGGTAAGCACACACCGGACACGGAACTGAACGAACGGGCGCAGCACCTGCTGAAGGTGATGGTGCGCCGGTACATCCGCGAGGGGCAGCCCCTTGGGTCCCGCACGCTCACGCGGGAATCGGGTCTGGAAGTCAGCCCGGCGACCGTGCGCAACGTCATGGCGGACCTGGAAGAGCTGGGGTATGTCTGGGCTCCGCACACGTCATCCGGGCGGGTGCCGACGGACAAGGGCTACCGCTTCTTCGTCGACACCCTGCTGACTGTCCAGGCGCTGGATGCCAGTGCGGTGCAGCGCACGGATCTGCAGCTCAGCCGTGGCCTGAGCCCCGACGAACTGGTGGATTCTGCCTCGAACCTGCTTTCGGGCCTGACGCGACTGGCAGGCGTGGTGACGCTGCCGCGGCATGTCACCCGCTCGTTGCGCCACGTGGAGTTCCTGCCGCTGTCCGACCGGCGGGTGCTGGCGATCCTGGTCTTCAACGAGCACGAGGTGGAGAACCGGGTGGTGCACACGGACCGGGACTACACCCAGTCCGAGTTGCAGCAGGTGGCGAACTTCCTGAACGGCAAGTTTTCCGGGCAGGGGGTGGATCAGGTCCGCAGCGAGCTGCTGCGGGGCATGGAGTCGGACAAGGAGCGCATGAACGCCCTCATGGCCTCGGTGATCGAACTCGGGGGCAAGGTGTTCAGCGAGAACGAGGAGGGCGAACAGGACGACTACGTGGTTGCCGGTCAGACCAACCTCATGGAGTTCCAGGAGCTCTCCAACGTCGAGAAGCTGCGCAGCCTGTTCCAGGCCTTCACCGAGAAGCGGGACATCCTCCATGTGCTGGATCAGTGCCTCGCCGCCGACGGCATCCAGATCTTCATCGGCGAGGAGTCGGGTTACCGCGTGTTCGATGGCTGCAGTCTGGTCACGTCACCGTACTCCGCGGAAGGCGAAGTGCTCGGCGTGCTTGGGGTCATCGGTCCGACCCGCATGGAGTACGACCGGGTCATTCCCATCGTGGACATGACCGCGAAACTGCTCGGGTCCGCCTTGAATCAATCGCATTGATCCCCATCTCCCGCAGGTAGATGCATCACGGGCGTCAAGGGACGGCCGTGGCGAACACTTTGTATCACCGGTGCGGCGCAGGCCGGTGCCGGTTCCGGACAACACGAAACTGGAGAGTGCCAATGGCTGACAAGGATCAGGACACCCGCACAGACGAGGCCGAGAGCCGCGAGGAACAGCAGCCCGTCGAAGGCACCCTGGCCGACAATGCCGGTGACGAGGCTGGCGGCAGCGAGGACGCCGGCCGCGTGCAGGAACTGGAGGAGAAACTCCGCGAGGCCGAACAGAAGGCCGAGGAGAACTGGAACCAGTTCCTGCGTGCCCGCGCCGAGATGGAAAACGCCCGCCGCCGCCTGCAGAAGGACGTGGAGCAGGCCAAGCGCCAGGGGCTGGAGAAGCTCGCCGGCGAAATGCTGCCGGTGAAGGACAGCCTGGAAATGGGGCTGGCCGCGGCCCAGGAGGCCAATGCCGACGTGGCCAAGCTCAGCGAGGGGACCGAGCTGACCCTGAAGATGCTGACCCAGGCGCTGGAGAAGTTCGAGGTCAGCGAGATCGACCCCATGGGCAAGAAATTCGATCCCGAACACCATGAAGCCATGGCGACCCAGCCCTCCGCGGAGCACGAACCGAACACGGTCATCCACGTGGTGCAGAAGGGGTACATGCTCAATGACCGCCTGTTGCGCCCGGCCATGGTGATCGTCTCCAAGGAGGCGGATCAGCAGCAGGGTGGCCATATTGACGAACAGGCGTGATCGGCGCGGCTTGAAAAACCGTCTGGCGCCCTAATCTAGGGAATCAGCAAGAGAATTGCCGCAGGCAACGAATTAGCGACAACGTTCTAGGGAGCACAGCAATGGGCAAGATTATCGGTATCGATCTGGGCACCACGAACTCCTGCGTGGCGGTCATGGATGGCGGGCAGTCGCGCGTCATCGAGAACAGTGAAGGTGACCGCACGACACCGTCCGTGGTGGCCTTCAGCGAAGATGGAGAAATCATGGTGGGTGCGCCGGCCAAGCGCCAGGCGGTCACCAACCCGGAGAACACGCTGCATGCCGTCAAGCGGCTGATCGGCCGCCAGTTCAAGGAAGACGTGGTGCAGCGTGACGTGAAGGAAATGCCGTATCACATTGTCGAAGCAGACAATGGTGACGCCTGGGTGTCCGTTCGTGACAAGAAGATGGCGCCGCCGGAGATTTCCGCCCGCGTGCTGCAGAAGATGAAGCAGACCGCGGAAGACTATCTCGGCGAGGAGGTCACCGAGGCGGTGATCACCGTGCCGGCCTACTTCAACGACAACCAGCGCCAGGCCACCAAGGATGCCGGCAAGATCGCCGGCCTCGAGGTCAAGCGCATCATCAACGAGCCCACCGCGGCGGCCCTGGCCTACGGCCTGGACAAGAAGGGTGGCGACCGCAAGGTGGCCGTCTACGACCTGGGCGGCGGTACCTTCGACATCTCCATTATCGAGATTGCCGAAGTGGACGGCGAGCACCAGTTCGAAGTGCTGGCCACCAACGGTGACACCTTCCTCGGTGGCGAGGACTTCGACCGGGCGATCATCGATTACCTGATTGCCGAGTTCAAGAAGGAACAGGGCATCGATCTCGGCGGCGATCGCCTGGCCATGCAGCGCCTGCGCGAGGCGGCCGAAAAGGCCAAGATCGAGCTTTCCTCCAGCCAGCAGACGGAAGTGAACCTGCCGTACATCACGGCGGACCAGAACGGGCCGAAGCATCTGGCCGTCAAGGTCACCCGGGCCAAGTTCGAGTCCATGGTGGAGGATCTGGTCAAGCGCACCATCGAGCCCTGCAAAACGGCGCTGAAGGATGCCGGTCTGAGTTCCTCCCAGGTGGACGAAATCATCCTGGTGGGTGGCCAGACCCGCATGCCCAAGGTCCAGGAAGCGGTGAAGGACTTCTTCGGCAAGGATCCGCGCAAGGACGTGAACCCGGACGAGGCCGTGGCCATCGGTGCCGCCATCCAGGCCGGCGTGTTGGGCGGCGACGTCAAGGACGTGCTGCTGCTGGATGTCACGCCCCTGTCCCTGGGTATCGAGACCATGGGCGGCGTGATGACCAAGCTCATCGAGAAAAACACCACCATCCCGACCAAGGCGAGCCAGGTGTTCTCCACCGCCGAGGACAACCAGACGGCCGTGACCGTCCACGTCCTCCAGGGTGAGCGCGAGATGGCCAGCGGCAACAAGTCCCTGGGCCGGTTCGACCTCTCGGACATTCCGCCGGCGCCGCGGGGCGTGCCGCAGATCGAAGTCAACTTCGACATCGACGCCAACGGCATCCTCCATGTCTCTGCCAAGGACAAGGCCACCGGCAAGGAGCAGTCCATCGTCATCAAGGCCTCCAGCGGCCTCAGCGACGACGAGATCGAGCGCATGGTGCAGGACGCCGAGGCCAATGCCGAGGAAGATCGCAAGCTGCGTGAACTCGTCGAGGCGCGGAACCAGGCCGAAAACCTGATCCACGCCACCCGCAAGTCGCTGGACGAGATGGGCGACAACATCGGCGCCGACGAGAAGCAGGAGATCGAGACGGCCATCAGCGAGCTGGAAGAGGCCAACAAGGGCGAGGACAAGGCCGCGATCGAGGCCAAGACCCAGAAGCTGGGCGAGGCCTCCGGCAAGCTGGCCGAGAAGATGTACGGTCAGCAGGGCCAGGCCGGCGGCGCGGAAGCCGGCGGCGAAGGCCAGGCCGACAGCAGCTCGGAAGATGTGGTCGACGCCGAGTTCGAAGAGGTCAACGAGGACGACGACAAGAAGTAACCGGTCCTGTCACAGGGCTAGCCAAACGGGCGCAGGGTGGTACCCTGCGCCCGTTCTGCATGGCGGGTCGCGACTGGCCGACCGCGACCCGTTTCTCGGATATTGACGCATACTGGATTGCCGCCGAAGCACACGGGGGGTGAACGCGATCATGGCGCAACGCGACTATTACGAAATCCTGGGGCTGCAGAAGAACGCCTCGGATGACGAGATCAAGAAGGCGTACCGTAAGCTCGCCATGAAGTATCACCCGGACCGTAACCCGGGGGATGAAGAGACGGAGATGCGCTTCAAGGAAGTGAAGCACGCCTACGAGGTCCTCTCCGATCCGCAGAAGCGCGCGGCCTACGATCAGTTCGGCCATGCCGGTGTTGAAGGCGGCATGGGCGGCGGTGCCCGCGGTGGTGGCGGGGCCAGCTTCTCGGACATCTTCTCCGACGTCTTCGGCGATATCTTCGGTGGTGGTGGCCGCGGCGGCAGTCGCATGTTCCGGGGCGCGGATCTGCGCTACAACCTGGAACTGACGCTGGAAGAGGCGGTGTTCGGCGTCGAGAAAACGCTGGAGATTCCGACGTGGAGCCTGTGCGAGACCTGCGACGGCAAGGGCCAGGCCGGTGGACGCGAGCCGGAGACCTGCACCACCTGTAACGGCCACGGTGACGTGCGCGTGCAGCAGGGCTTCTTTTCCATCCAGCAGACCTGTCCGCGCTGCGGTGGCACCGGGGTCATGGTCACGGATCCCTGCGGCACCTGCGGCGGCGACGGCAAGAACGAGGAAACCAAGGAACTCAACGTCAAGATCCCCGCCGGCGTGGATACCGGCGACCGTATCCGCCTCTCCGGCGAGGGCGAGCCGGGCGAGCGCGGCGGACCGCCCGGGGATCTCTACGTGCAGGTCATGGTGCGGGAGCACCCGATCTTCACGCGCGACGGCGCCCACCTGCGCTGCGAGATGCCCATCAATGTCGTCACCGCCGCCCTGGGCGGCGAAGTGGAAGTGCCGACCCTGGAGGGGCGCGTGAACCTGCGTATCCCGCCGGGCACCCAGTCCGGCAAGACGTTCAAGGTCCGTGGCAAGGGTGTCAAGCCGGTTCGCGGCGGTCCGCAGGGGGATCTGCTGTGCCGTGTTGCGGTGGAGACGCCGGTCAACCTCACCCGGGAGCAGAAGGAACTGTTGGAGCGCTTCGGGGAAACCCTGGAGCAGGGCGGCCGCAAGCATACCCCCGAGGGCAGTTCGTGGGTGGACAAGGCCAAACGGTTTTTCGACGAGTTGAAGTTCTGATTGCGCCCGGCGGCGCCGGGCAGGCAGGGGAGAGCGGAGATGGCCATTCGTATCGGAATCTGCGGTGCTGGCGGCCGCATGGGGCGCAATCTGATCACGGCGACCCTGGAGCACGCGGAACTGGAGCTGGTGGCTGCCCTCGAGCGCCCGGGGTCATCCCTGCTGGGTGTTGATGCCGGCGAGCTCGCCGGCCAGGGGCGTGTGGACCTCGCCGTGACGGACGATCTGCACGGGGCACTGGCGGAGGTGGATGTCCTCATCGACTTCACCGTGCCGGAAGCAACCGTTGCCAACGCGGCGGCCTGTGCTGACGCCGGCGTTCCCATGGTGATCGGCACCACCGGGCTGGACGACGAGCAGAAACGCCAGCTCCGGGAGGCGGCGACACGTATCCCTGTGGTGCACGCCGCCAACTTCAGCGTGGGCGTGAATCTGACCCTGCGCCTGCTGGCCACCGCTGCCAGGGCGCTGGGTGATGACTACGACGTGGAAGTCATCGAGGCGCATCACCGTCACAAGATCGACGCCCCGTCGGGCACGGCGCTGCGCATGGGCGAGGTGCTGGCGGACTCCCTGGGCCGGGATCTCGACGAGTGCGCCATCTACGGCCGCGAAGGCCGCACCGGTGAGCGCGACAGCAAGACCATCGGTTTCGAGACCATCCGCGGCGGGGATGTGGTCGGTGATCACACGGTGATGTTCCTGGGTCTGGGTGAGCGCATGGAAATCACCCACCGCGCCAGCAGCCGCATGACCTTTGCCCGCGGTGCGACCCGCAGCGCCGTATGGGTGCAGCAGCAGCCGCCGGGCATTTATGACATGGAAGATGTCCTGGGGCTTCGCGACTGAGCCGGTGGCGGCCCCGGTGTCACCCTCGCTGCTGCAACGCCGCCCGCACCATGGCGATGCACAGCAGTGCTGCTCCGGCGCCCTGCAGCGGCGATAGCGTCTCGCTGAACAGTGCCCATCCCAGGCTCGCCGCAGTCAGCGGCTCGGCCACGATGAGAATCCCGGTGACCGCGGCCGGGGTTTTGCCCACCCCGCTGTAGAACAGCCCGTAGGCCAGTACCGTGGGCACCAGCACCAGAAAGGCCACCGTGGGCCAGTTGTCAAAGGCGGCCGCCACCGCACCCGGGATGAACAGGATCGTGGGCGACAGCGCCAGTGCTCCCACCAGGAAGAGGCTGGCGGTCACCGCCAGTGGGGGAATGCCGTGGCCCAGGGCGCGCCCGGTCAGGGCGATGCCCGAGAAGGCGAGGCTCGCCGTGAGCCCGAGGGCTGCCCCAAGGATCAGCTGTGCCGGTGCCGATTCCGTCTCCGGCGTCCCCACCAGCAGCAGTGTGCCCGTGCTGGCGGCGGCGATGCCGAACCACGGGATCGGCATGGTCCGCTCGTCGAGGACGAGACGCGCCAGGATGGCTACCAGCACTGGCACCGGACACAGCGCGGTGAGCGTGGCCAGGGTCACCCCCGAGACGGACACCGCCTGGAAGTAGAACACCTGGTACAGGGCAATACAGGCACCGCCGATGAGTACCGGCCGGGCACGGGCGCGCAATTGTTCCCCATGGCGGCGCAACGCGGGTGCGGCGGCCAGGAGCAGCAGCGGGGCGGCGAGGATCAGCCGCAGCAACGCGACGGCCATGGGCGTGGTTTCCGTCCCCTGATAGAGAAACTGCGAGGCGGGCCCCGCGGTGCCCCAGAGCACGGCCCCGGCCAGCACAAGCACGGTGGTGATCACGCCGCCCTGCTGCGTTCCGGGCATGGATCAGCGCGCCTGTTGCCGTGCGGCCAGGGCGACACCAATTACTGCAATCACGATCCCGCTCAGGGCCATCGGTCCCAGCCGCTCACCGAACAGGATCCAGGCTTCCACGGCCGTCACCGGCGGCACCAGGTAGAACAGGCTGGCCACCCGTGACGCCTCGCCGCGCCGGATCAGCGCCATCAGCAGCAGGATCGCGGCGATGGACAGCCCGAAGATCAGCCACGCGAGGGTCAGTGTGAATGTCAGCGACCACTCGATCTCCCGGGTCTCGAACAGCATCGCGCCCAGCCCCAGCACAAGCGCCGCACCCACGAACTGGATAAAGGTGCCGGTGGTGAGCGGCATGGCGGTGCAGTAACGCTTCTGGTAAATGGTGCCAAGGGAGATGCCCAGCAGCGCCGCCAGGGCCGCCACCAGCGCCATGGGCCCGAAACCGGTAAAGGTCTGGCCGGGTGTCGTGAGGTCCAGCTGCTCGCCCAGCACCAGGGAAATGCCCACCAGACCGAGAATGATCCCCAGCCACTGGTTGCGGGTGATGGTCTCGCCCAGCCAGGACCGGGCGACCCCGGCGGTGACCAATGGCTGGAGTCCCACGATAAGCGCCGTGACCCCGGCTGGCATGCCCTGTTCGATGGCGGAAAATACGCCGCCCAGATAGGCGGCATGGACGAGCACGCCGGCAAAGCCAATGTGCAGCCACGCTTTCAGCCCCCGCGGCCATATTTCCCGCATTAGCAGGATGATGACGTACAGGACAACCAGGGTGCACAGGAAGCGGACGGTCAGGAACGTGAAGGGCTCGGCATAGGGCAGGCCGAAGCGGGCGCCAATGAAGCCCGTGCTCCACAGCAGCACGAACAGCACCGGCATGGCCTGTATCCAGAGCCCGCGGGCGCCAGCGTATGCAGCCACGGTGTCTCCTCGACAGCACGGACGGAGGCGCGAGTGTACCGGTGTTATCGCGGGCATTCCACCTTGTCGGGGGCATTGGCGGCCGGCGTCGTACCCGTTAGGCTGCGCCACTGGCCGGCACAGGAGGGACGCAGGGCGTGGCGTATCTGGTGATCATTACACTGCTGTGGGCGTTCTCGTTCAGCCTGATCGGTGAATACCTCAGCGGGCAGGTGGACAACGACTTCGCCGTGCTCACCAGGGTGCTGCTGGCCGGCCTGGTCTTCGTCCCACTGCTGCGCTGGCGCGGACTGCCTCGCGGGTTGTCAGGGGGCATGGTGCTGGTGGGTGTGCTGCAGTTCGGGGTCACCTACCTGTGCCTGTACCGCTCGTTCGGGTATCTCACCGTGCCCGAAGTGCTGCTTTTCACGATTACCACGCCCATCTACGTCGCCCTGATCGACGATGCGCTGTATCGCCGGTTCTCGCCGGTGGCTCTTGCTGCGGCCCTGCTGGCTGTGGCCGGCGCGGCGGTCATTCGTTACGACGGCGTCACCGGGGAGTTTCTCACCGGCCTGATGCTCATTCAGATCGCCAACGCGGCATTTGCCGCCGGTCAGGTGGGCTACAAGCACCTGTATCGACGCTATCCGGTGGACGTGCCGGGCCATCGCGTCTTCGGTTACTTCTTCCTGGGCGGCGCACTGGTTTCCGTACCCAGTTTCGTCTTCTTCGGTGACGCCTCCATGCTGCCGGAGACCGCCCTGCAATGGGGTGTGCTGGCGTGGCTGGGCCTGGTGGCCACGGGTGCGGGCCTGTTCTTCTGGAATCGAGGCGCCTGCCTGGTGGACGGCGGCACCCTGGCGGTGATGAACAATGCCCTGATCCCGGCGGGGCTGGTGGTCAACCTGGTGATCTGGAACCGGGACGCCGATCTCATGCGCCTGGCTCTCGGCGGGGTCATCATTGTGGCGGCATTGTGGCTGAATGCCCGTTACTCACGGCGTGCGGCTCTGGCGGTGGCCGGGCGCTGATCCGCGGCGCCGTGCAGACCACCGCCTTCGTACTGGGTGACCAGCGTGTGCGCGGTCTAGGCCCGCTCCGCAGAAAGTTCCGGTGGTGTTTCGGCGACCACAACGCGGTTCCGGCCCCCCTCCTTGGCGGCATAGAGCGCCTGGTCGGCCCGGCGCAGGGTGTCGTCCACCGTGTCGCCGGGACGATGCACGGCCACGCCCAGGGAAATCGTGACCTGGGTTTCGGGCGGGAGGTCATCGATCCGCAACGCCGCGATCGCCGACCGCACCCGCTCGGCGGCGATGGCTGCGCCCTCGCGGGTGCTCTCCGGGAACATCAGCAGGAATTCCTCGCCACCAAAGCGGCCGACGAAATCCCCCTGGCGCAGGGTGGTCTGCAGCGCGTCGCTCACCGCACACAGGACGTTGTCACCCGCCTGATGGCCGTAGGTATCGTTGATGTCCTTGAACAGGTCGATATCGGCCATGCACAGGCAGAGCGACTGTTCCAGGGGCGTGCGCCGCGCCGCCCGGGAGCTTTCGTGGGCCAGATGCTCCATGACCGCGCGGCGGTTGGGCAGGCGGGTCAGGGGATCTCTGGTGGCCAGATCCTCGAGCTCGGCCATGGCAGCCTTGAGTTCGCGGTTGCGGTCCCGGAGCTTGTGACGCAAACCGGCGATGAAACTGCCCAGCAGTGCGATCAACAGCAGTACCACGCTGTAGGCGACCACCACGGTGATCTCGACGCTGGGGGTGATGCGCTCCGGTGCCCACTGGATCAGCGCCAGGATGACCAGCACATACATGAGCACATGGTAGGCGCCCAGCAGGATCAGGCGGCGGGTGTCAAAGGCGAGGGCGGCGAACAGCATGCCCACCGTGGCCATGAGGACCACGGTGATGCGCAGTTGCGGCACCTCCAGGTGATACATGACGTAGCACGCCGCCGGCAGGCTGAGCATTACCTGGGCCCCGGTCAGGCTCGGGTCCCGCAGGCGCAGGTTCAGGCCGGTGCGGATAATGACCAGATAGGCGACGTTGAGAACGAGCGTCACCGCGCCGTAATGCCAGAGCCGCGACCCATCGAGGTGCCCCATGGCCGTGGCACTGGCCAGGATCAGGAACAGGGACGCCTGGACCGCGAATCCCCACCCGAGGCGTTGGAGTCGCAGGGCCTGCGCCCTGTCGAAGTTTGTGGTCGCTGTTTCCATGCGTGGCGGTTTGTGCGTACTGGTTCCCGGAGGCCGGAAGCACGTGCACTTTTTCTCATGCCTGTCGGCATGGCAGGTGCGAAGGCCGAAATGACACTGTTACCCCGACTGTACTCCGGGGCGGGGTACAGATAATCTGCGCCCGTTCACATTTCGTACGCCTCCCGCAGCTCACGCTTCAGCACCTTGCCGATGGCCGAATGGGGCAAGGCGTCGCGCAACTGCACGTCCGCCAGGCGCTGGGTCTTGCCCAGGCGCTCGTTGGCCCAGGCACGGAGGGCGTCGGGGTCCGGCTGGCGGCCCGTCGCGGGTACGACGAAGGCCACCGGGGTCTCGCCCCAGCGCTCCGAGCTGACGCCCACCACCGAGCAGTCGGCCACGTCCTCGTGCTGGCGGATGACGGCTTCGATATCGGCGGGATAGATGTTGAAACCACCGGAGATGATCATGTCCTTCTTGCGGTCGATGATCATCAGGAAGCCGTCCTCGTCGAAGCGGCCGATGTCGCCGGTGCGGATGAAACGCCGGCCGTCGGGGGCGAACCACTCCGCCTCGGCGGTCTTCTGTGGCTGGTTGTGATAGCCGATCATCAGCCCCGGCGAGTGGCCCACCACTTCCCCGGCTTCACCCGGCGGTACCTCGTTGCCGTCATCGTCGATGAGCCGGATATCGTGCCCTTCCACGGGCTGGCCGACCGTGTGGAGTTTGTCCGGGTGGCGGTGGGCGAGGAGGCTGCAGACGCCCCCGCCCTCGGTCATGCCGTAGTTGTCGATCAGCCGTCCGGGCCAGCGGCGCAGCACGTCGGCCTTGAGTTCGGCGCGAAAGGGTGCGCTGGTGCACAGCTTGCACTCGAACGCCGAGAGATCGTAGTCGTCGAAGGTGGGCAGCTCCATGAGCCGCCGGTACTGCACCGGCACCAGGATGGTGTGGGTGACCCGGTGCTGTTGCGCCAGTTGCAGGTAGCGTTCCGCGTCGAATTTGGCCATCAGTACCAGGGCACCGCCGAGGCCGATGGTCTGGAA
>SKYZ01000480.1 GCA_007127625.1 Aquisalimonas sp.
CGAGAGCCCACGCTGATGCCGTTGGCGTAGCGGGACATGTGTGCGTAAAGGGTGCGGTAGCGGTTGGCGTGTTCGATGATGATGGTCCGCCCGTAGCCGCCTTTGCGGCCCCGATGAACCACGCGCCCGTTGCCCGCCGCCATGATGGGCGTGCCGGACGAGGCTGCGAAATCCGTGCCCAGGTGCGGTCGCCGCACGCCGAGGACCGGATGCTTGCGGTTGGGATTGAAGTGGGAGCTGATCCGGGCACCTTCCACAGGGCGGCGGATGAATGCCTTGCGCAGGTTCTCGCCATCCGGACTGTAATAGCCCGTGGTGCCGTCCGGGTCCGTGTAGCGTACCGCGTCCATCTGACGCCCCCTGTTGACGTAGCGTGCGGCCAGAATCGGGCCATCCCGAACGTGTTCGTCATCGATGTAGTAGCTCTCGTACGCCACGGAGAACACGTCGCCCGAGCGCACGTCGCGATCGAAATCCACCTGCCACTCGAAAATGTGCATCAGGCGCATGATCTGGCCGTGGCTGAGTCCGGCATCCAGGCCCGCCACGAACAGCGAGCTGTTCACCGCACCGGAGGCGTGCTTGACCCGCGTTTCGATCGCCCGGGATTCGATGCTCACCGCAAAATCGTCATCCTCGTCACGGCTGACCACCAGCGTGTCCGAGTCATCCAGGTCATAGCGAAGACCACGGAGCGAGTCGTCCTCCACGTGGAAGTGGATCTCGTCGCCGGGGTAGATGCGCTGCAGCCGGGAGGTGCGGTCGTCGGTATTCACCAGTCGGTGGAGATCGCCGGCGCTGAGCCCGGCCCGACTGAAGATTGCCGCCAGAGAATCGCCGGAGCGGACTTCGATGGTCTCCCATTCCGGCCCTTCATGGGGCTCCTCCGGTGCCGCGTCGGCTTCCGGTGTGGTTTCCACCGGTTCCATGGAGGGTTCCGAACCGTTGGTTTCCCGCGTGTCGTCCGGCATTGCAGGGGCGCTGGCCAGGGGGGAGGTGTCTTCGGCGGGTGCCTCACTCTGCTGGCCAACGGGCTGCAGGTCATCCGTGCCTGTCCCCGCGCCGTTGCTTGCCCCGCGGCGGGCCACCATGTCACCGACCCGGGTGCCGGGCAGCTGCAGCTCCGCGGAGGTCATCTCCTGCTGACCCGTGCGGGACTCGTCCGTGCCACCAGCGCCCAGCAGGCCGACGCCGATGAGGCTCAGGCCCAGGCCGCAGACCAGAACGGGAACGGGCCGGAGCCACCACCGCAGGCCGTGCGGCGGTTGCGGACGCGCACTATGCCAGTGATTCTGTTCGTGACCGTGCCCCAACGTCGCCCCCCTCGTGTGCGAACAGCGCGCGTACTCGCGCGTCAGACGGAGTCTCGTCGTTACCGTATAACAGCTATTTCAGAAACTCAAAAAGAATATTGCGCAAATGACTCATATTGTTGGCTTTTGGAGACATTTGCGGCGCCGTCGCCCGATTCGGGCGCCATCTGCCCGCACTCTCCCACGACCGAACCCGTCCGGTCCGGGATCTCTGTCACGAAACTGTCGATGCGCCCGCTACTCGAGGGAGAGGATGAACTGCCACTGCTCCGGAGTCACCGGCATGACCGACAGCCGATTGCCCTTGCGTACCAGCGGCATGTCGGAGATCTCCGGGCGCTCCTTGAGTTCCGTCAGGCTGATGGTGCGTTCGAGCTTGCGTACGAAGCGCAGGTCCACCATGAACCAGCGCGGCTTCTCCGGGTCGCTCTTCGGGTCGTAGTGCGGATCCTCGGGGTCGAACGCCGTGTGGTCCGGGTAGCCCTCCCGGACCACCTCGGCGATACCGACGATGCCCGGGGTCCTGGTGTTGGAGTGATAGAAGAACACCTGGTCGCCCCGGCGCATCTGGTCGCGCATCATGTTGCGCGCCTGATAGTTGCGTACACCGTCCCAGTGGTCCGTCTGGTCCTGCGCGGCGGCAAGATCGTCAATTCCGAACACGTCCGGCTCGGATTTCATCAGCCAGTACTGCATGGCCCAAGCTCCGGAGCATCACCATCAATGAAACGGGTCTCCCGGTGCATCGCCGGAGCCGGCGTGCATCCCGAAAGCCCAACAATAAGGAGAGGGCATCCCCCGCCTGCGCCGCGCGGTGTCGCCCCTTGAACCCTGAGGTTCAGGTGGGGAGGACGAGCGATGCCATAGGCTTTCCGCACAGGGGCGGACATGCACACCGGCTCATCGCCACGTCAGTTCCCCTGGCGATTCAATTGAGGGTCAAGGAATAGCTGTGACCGCTATCGAACGCCGCAGGGGATGCCCGCATCCATAGTGGGGGCATCGCCGTCCGACTGCAAGGGAATATGGGCCCGGCGCCGTGGCGGGTGGCGGTCAGGAGTCCGGCAGGATCTGGCCGATGCGCTCCTCCATGGCGCGCACGCGGTCCTCCACCAGCTTCGCGGTTTCCTTCTGGTCGTCCCGTGTCTGCAACAGTTCGTGCGTGAGGTTCAGCGCCGCCATCACTGCCACCCGGTCCGGCCCGTGCACCTTGCCGCTGTCACGTACTTCGCGCATGCGCTTGTCCAGCAGATGGGCAGAGTTGAGCAGGCCGTCCTTCTCATCCGGCGGGCAGGCCACCATGTACTCCTTGTCCAGGATCATTACGCGGACCGGTTCCATGCCATCGCGCATGTCAGTGGTGCTCCATGGCCTTGAGGCGGCTGATCATCGACTCGATCTTGGAACGCGCCATCTCGTTCTTCTCCAGCAGGCTGGCGCGCTCGGCATTGAGGGAGTCCTGGGACTGGCGCAGCACCCGGTTCTCCTCCTCCAGCCGGGCACAGTAGCGCACCAGTGCCTCCACCTGCCGGTCGAGGCGGTCCAGCTCCCTGCGCAATGCCCTGGGCGACATTTCGCTCATGCCTGCATCCTTCCCGGTGTCGACGCGGTCCCGCGAATCTGCATGATAGGATAGCGATTTTGCCCCGAATTGAACACGGCGGAGCCCAATGACCCAGTCACTGCCCGATCACGACGCGCTGGAAACCGCGCTGGCCGAGGTGGACGCCGAGATCGGCGCCGCCGAAGCGCAGGGCCTGCTGGCCGGCATGCTCAGTGCCGCAGGCGAGGTGGAGGCGGCCCGGTGGATTGCGCAGGTGCTTGCGGGCACCGAGCCGAAGGGGGACGCTGCCCGGCGTTGCCTGGAAGCGCTGGCCGCGGTGTACGGGGCGACCCACAGGGGCATGGATGACAGCAATCTGGAGTTCCAGTTGCTGGTGCCCGATGATGGCGAGCCGGTCGGCCGGCGGGCCGAGGCCCTGGGTGCCTGGGCCCACGGATTCATCTATGGGTTGGGTGTGGCAGGTATCGCCGACGAGAGCAAGCTGCCCAAGGAGGTCAGCGAGATCATCGGCCACCTGGGTGAGGTGAGCCACGCCGCCAGCGACGACAGCGGTGACGACGACGAAGCCGCCTACGCCGAACTGCTGGAGTTCGTCCGCACCGCTGCGCTGCTGGTTCGCGAGCACCTGCAACCGCGGCGACGTGACAGGCCGGTGCCGGTGCCGGACGGTCAGCAGGGCAGTCAGCGAACTCACTGAATGACAATCTCCGGGATGACCCGCCTTATGGACCAGCAGGAGTACACCCGCCGGCGCCGGGAACTGATGAACCTGATGGGAGAGAACGCGGTGGCCGTCCTGGCCGCCGCGCCCGAGCGCCCGCGCAACCGCGACGTCGAGCACCCCTATCGCCAGGACAGCGACTTCCACTACCTCACCGGCTTCCCTGAGCCGGAAGCGGTGCTGGTGCTGATCCCGGGCCGCGAGCAGGGCGAGACCATCCTGTTCTGCCGGGAGCGTGATCCCGACAAAGAGGTCTGGGACGGGCCCCGGGCGGGCCAGGACGGTGCCTGCGAGCGCTACGGCGCCGACGACGCATTCCCCGTGGACGATATCGACGACATCCTGCCGGGCATGCTCGAAGGCAAGGACCGGCTCTACTGCACCATGGGCCTGAATCCGGATTTCGATCAGGCCATCCTCGGCTGGGTGAACCAGGTGCGCACCCGGGCCCGCTCAGGAGCGCGGGCCCCGGGGGAGTTCGTTGCCCTGGAACATCCGCTCCACGAGATGCGCCTGATCAAGAGCCTGGCGGAACTGGAACAGATGCGCGCCGCGGCGCAGGTCTCCGCCGAGGCCCACCGGCGCGCCATGGGGGTCTGCCACCCGGGTATGCCGGAGTACGCCCTGGAGGCGGAGTTCCAGTATGTCTTCCGCCGCAACAACGGCTGGCAGGCCTACCCGCCCATCGTCGGCGGTGGCCGTAACGGCTGCATCCTGCACTACATCGACAACAGTGCCACGCTTCAGGACGGCGATCTGGTGCTCATCGATGCCGGTGTGGAAATCGACTGCTACGCCTCGGACATCACCCGTACGTTCCCGGTGAACGGTCGCTTCAGCGCCGAGCAACGCGCCGTCTACGAGATCGTGCTGGCTGCCCAGGAAGCCGCCATCGCCGCGGTGCGGCCGGGCAATCACTGGAATATGCCCCACGAGGCGGCCCTGCGGGTGCTGGTCCAGGGGCTGATGGACCTGGGGCTGCTGCAGGGCGAAGTGGACGCACTCATCGAGGACGAGGCCTATCGCCCCTTCTTCATGCACCGCACCGGCCACTGGCTGGGGATGGACGTCCACGACGTGGGTGACTACCGCATCGACGGTGAATGGCGGCTGCTGGAGCCCGGCATGGTGCTGACCATCGAGCCGGGTCTCTATATCGCCGACAGCATCCCCGAGGTGGACCCCCGCTGGCGCAACATCGGCGTGCGCATCGAGGACGACGTGGCCGTGACCGCCGACGGCCAGGACATCCTCAGTGCCGGCGTGCCGAAGACCGTGGCCGAGATCGAGGCGGCCATGGCGGGGGATTGAGCGTGGCGGCCACCGACACCGCGGACGTGGTCATTGCCGGCGGCGGCCTGGTGGGCGCCAGCCTGGCCGTTGCGCTTGCCCCCAGCGGGCTGACCCTGCGCGTGATCGATCCGGTGACCGCCGACGCGC
>SKYZ01000264.1 GCA_007127625.1 Aquisalimonas sp.
CGCGGCGGATCTGCCGCGTTTCCCGCAGGCGCTCGACGCAACCGTCGTCACACTGTTCCTGGAGAGTCATCAGCATCGTCCAACGGCCGCGCAGCTCCGGGGGACCGGACGTATCCCCCGGACCAGCCAAACGCTCCATGGCAGGCACCTCGAGCTGGACCGGCGAATCCAGGAGATCACCGTGATTGGAGGTGGCCGGCGGCCGCCAGCCGGAGAAGAACAGCGTCCACGCGATGGCCGCCGGCACGAAGAACACGGCCAACAGCAACAACAGGGAACGCCGTCCGCGGCGGGTGCGGCTATCAGTGGGTGGCATCGGTTCTGACTCGTCTTAGGTTGACTGAAACGAAAATCACCATCAACGCGGCGGCCAGCGCAAACCACTGCACCGCGTAGCCATAGTTGCGGTCCGGCCCGTAACCTTCCCGGTACACAGGACCCCACTCGCGCACGAAGCCGTGCTCGGCGTCCGGATCCAGCCGCAGCACGACAGGGAGAAGAGGATAGCCGAGCTGTTCCTCCAACTCGTCGAAGTCCACATACTGCACCCGGAGCGGCCAGCCGCTCTCACCGTCGGCCATGCCCCCCAGACGGATGCCCGTGGGTGGGCCCTGATCCACGTGCCCGCGCAACGTCCGGGGCTCGTCCGGAGCGGCCACATCGGGCAGGCGGCCGCGGTCATCGCCGCCGGGCACCCAACCGCGGTCAACGAGCACGGCCGCGTCCCGCCCCTCCAGGCGCAATGGCGTCAGCACATGGTAGCCGGGCTGCCGCTGGTGCATCTGATTGTCGACCAGCAGCTGCCGGTCGACATCGTAGCTGCCGCGGGCGCGGGCGTTCCGCGTGAGCGCCTGGCGCTCGGGGGGTGCATCACGGTTCAGGTCCAGCGGTGACCGCTGATCCCGCGTCTCGTAGGCCTCCTGGAGCGCTTCACGCTGCTCCGCGCGATCCAGCTGCCAGAACCCCAGGGAGACCAGAACTGGAAACACAATCAGGGTCGCCAGGCTGGGGATCAGGCCGGGCCTGAACTGAAACCCACCGATGCGCATGCAACCTCCGGCGGCCGGGTGTGCGACGGCTCACGCAAGGCGTATGATGAAGAGGTTCGTCTCGAAACGACCCTGAGACGCGCCTCGCTGACCGCTACCGCAACCATCCCTGGTAGAGACCCATGACACTGGCAATCAAGATCGGCGTCGTTCTGGCCATGCTGGCCATCGTGTTCAGCCTGTTCTCCGGGGCCATCTTTCTGGTGCGCGACCAGAGCAGTTCGCGCCGCGTGGTACGGGCCCTGACATGGCGCATCGGCCTGTCGGTGGCCCTGTTCGCCATCATCCTGGTGCTGCTGACAACAGGAGTCATCGAGCCCGGAGACCCGATGCGCCCGTAGGTAGACGCTAGAACGAAGCGGGAGTTCCCGGCGCGGAACCACGGCGTGAAAGGCGTCCGCCTCTCACGCCGGGCGCCAGCGTCAGATCACATAGACGAACACGAACAGGCCCAGCCAGACCACGTCCACGAAGTGCCAGTACCAGGCGGCCGCCTCGAAGCCGAAGTGGTTATCGGCCGTGAAATGGCCCTTGAGCACGCGCAGCAGGATCACCAGCAGTGTCAGGGCGCCGATGATCACGTGCACGCCGTGGAAACCGGTGAGCATGTAGAACAGCGAGCCGTAGATGCCGGTATCCATCCGCAGGTTGAGCTCATCCCATGCGTAGAAATACTCGTACGCCTGAATGGAGCTGAACAGGAAACCAAGCGCCACCGTCAGGGCGAGCCCGATGACCACCTGCCGGCGATGGTTCTCCTTGATGGCGTGGTGAGCCCAGGTCAGGGTCACGCCGGAGGTCAGCAGGATGATGGTGTTGAGCGTCGGCAGGAACCATGCCCCCATGGCCGTGTAGTCCAGGTCCAGCATGCCGGGACCGGCAGTCGGCCAGGACAACACCACGGAGTCCCAGAGGAACTGACTGGTGGCAGGATCCGCACCGCTCAGCCACGGAATCGAGAACACCCGGGCGTAGAACAGGGCGCCGAAGAAAGCGCCGAAGAACATCACCTCGGAGAAAATGAACCACGCCATGCCCTGGCGGAAGGAGACATCCACCTGGGCGTTGTACTTGCCACTCACGCTCTCGTGGATCACGTCCCGGAACCACATCACCGTCATGATCAGGGTGATGATCGCCCCGAGCACCATGGTCGGCACGCCCCAGTTGCCCCCGTTCAGGTACACGGAGAACCCCGCCATCAGGAGCGCGATACCCGGAACACCGAATACCGGCCAGCGGCTCTCATGGGGAACGTAGTAGCTGCCTTCTGCTTGGCTCATCGTTATGTTTCCTCGTTTCTCGCCATTCAGCGCGAGCCGGCGTGCAGCTGCGCATCCTCGGGATCGAAATCGGGGTCGTCGCCCGCGCCCAGGTCAAACAGGGTGTACGACAGCGTCACCGTATTCGTGCGGTCATCCAGGCGTGGATCGATAAAGAAGGTCACCGACATATCCCGGTTTTCCCCCGCCTCGAAGGGTTGCTCGGTGAAGCAGAAGCACTCTGTCTTGCGGAAGTCCCGGGCCGCACGACCGGGGGCCACGCTCGGCACGATCTGGCTGACCGTATCTTCGTCCTGGGTGTTGGTCGTCTCGAAGGTCACCGTGTAGAGCTCACCGGGGGTCACCTCCATGCGACGCACCTCGGGCTTGAAATCCCAGGGCCGGTTGTCGTTCACGGTGGCCACGAACTCGACGGTGATCTTGCGGTCCGGATCCACTTCACCGCGTTCGTAGTCCGCCGCCTGGAGATCCACCACACCATTCAGTCCGGTGATATCGCAGATCACGTCATACAGGGGTACCAGGGCGAAACCGAATCCGAACATGCCGAAGGTGACCAGAACCAGTTTCGTCACCAGACTGGTATGGCGTTTACTCGTGGTCTCGTCACTCATAACCGCACCTGCATCAGGATAAACGTCACGTATAAGCCCAAGGCGATGGCGGCGAGCACCAGCCCCGTAACCACGGCGCCTCGCCGCTTCGACTTGTGCCGATTGTCGCTCAACTGACCTCCGTTACCTCACCACCGGGGGCGTCTCGAAGGAGTGGTACGGCGCCGGCGACGGCAACGTCCACTCGAGGCCTTGCGCTCCGTCCCACACCTGGTCGCTGGCCTTCTCGCCACCGCGGACGCACTTGATGATGATCCAGACGAACAGCAGCTGCGAGAAACCGAACACGAAACCGCCAATGGACGAGATCATGTTGAACTCCGCGAACTGCAGCGCGTAGTCCGGAATACGCCGTGGCATGCCGGCCAGCCCCAGGAAGTGCTGCGGGAAGAACAATACGTTCACCGAGATGGTGGACACCCAGAAGTGCCACTTGCCCAGGCGCTCGTCGTACATGTGCCCGGTCCACTTCGGCAACCAGTAGTAGACGCCCGCCATGATCGCGAACACGGTGCCGGTCACCAGCACGTAGTGGAAGTGGGCCACCACGAAGTAGGTGTCATGGTACTGCAGGTCCACCGGCGCCAGGGCCAGCATCACCCCGGAGAGGCCACCGACGGTGAACAGGATGACGAAGGCGATGGCGAACAGCATGGGCGTTTCGAAACTCATGCTGCCGCGCCACATGGTGGCCATCCAGTTGAAGATCTTCACCCCAGTGGGCACGGCCACCAGCATGGTGGCGAACATGAAGAACAGCTGCCCGGCCAGTGGCAGACCCACGGTAAACATGTGGTGCGCCCAGACGATGAACGACAGGAACGCGATGGCCGCGGTGGCATAGACCATGGAGCTGTAGCCGAACAGCGGCTTGCGCGAGAACGTCGGCAGAATCGCCGAGACGATGCCGAACGCCGGCAGGATCAGGATGTACACCTCGGGATGCCCGAAGAACCAGAAAATGTGCTGGAACATCACCGGGTCACCGCCGCCGGCGGCATCAAAGAAGCTGGTGCCAAAGTACTGATCCGTGAGCAGCATGGTCACCGCCCCGGCCAGCACCGGCATCACCGCGATCATCAGGAAGCCGGTGATCAGCCACGTCCAGACGAACAGCGGCATTTTCATCAGCGTCATGCCGGGAGCGCGCATGTTCAGGATGGTGGCGACGATGTTGATCGACCCCATGATCGAAGAGATGCCCAGGATGTGCACCGCGAAGATCAGGAACGGGAACGCATCACCCAGCTGCAGCACCAGCGGCGGGTACATGGTCCAGCCCGCGGCCGGACCGCCGCCGGGCATGAACAGCGTGGCCAGCAGCAGCACGAAGCCTGCCGGCAGCAACCAGAAGGCCCAGTTGTTGACCCGCGGCAGCGCCATGTCCGGCGCCCCGATCTGCACCGGCACCAGCCAGTTGGCCAGCCCGGTGAGCGCCGGCATCACCGCCCCGAAGATCATCACCAGGGCGTGCATGGTGGTCATCTGGTTGAAGAAATAGGGATCGACAAGGTTGTAGCCGGGCTGGAACAGCTCGGCCCGGATTACCATCGCCATGGCGCCGCCGATGAAGAACATCAGCAGCCCGAAGGTCATGTACAGGACGCCGAGATCCTTGTGGTTGGTGGTGAACAACCACCGCGTGATGCCATAGGGCGCGTGGTGATGGTCGTCGTGACCGTGGTGCGCTTCATGTGTCGTGGAGGACATGGCCCAGAACCCCTTCGTTGAAATTCTCTACCCGGCGCTCAGCGCGCGTCCCGAATATCCGACGGCTGGACGAGGTCGCCGGCATCGTTACCCCAGGCGTTACGGATGTAGGTCACCACACCGGCAAGCTCCTGGTCGTCGAGGCGACGGCCAAAGGCCTGCATGGCGGTACCGGACACGCCGTTCACGGTGACGTCGATGGCGAATTCCCTGTCGTCGATCACCCGCTCGTTCCCAGCGAGGGCCGGGAAGTTGCCCATGCCCCCACCTTCAGCGCGGTGGCAGGCCAGGCACTGGCTATCGTAGACCTGATTGCCCAGCGTCATGAGCTCGTCCTCGGACATGTCCGCGAGCTCATCGTC
>SKYZ01000272.1 GCA_007127625.1 Aquisalimonas sp.
CCGAGAGAATGCGGCCCCAGCCACGGTCGCGCATGCCTGGCACGACCAGATTGCCCAGTTCGAAGAACGGCGCGACCATCGCCTGGAACTGTTCCTCCCAGGTTGCGCGTTCTGCCCCGGCTACCGGACCGGGCGGCGGACCTCCGCCATTGTTCACCAGAATGTCCACGGGACCGATCTGCGCCTCCGCGGCGGCATGGATCGCGGTGGCCGCTCCCGGCGTGGCGAGGTCCGCCGCATGAAACGCGATGCGGCCAGAGCCCAGCGAGTCCAGTTCCGCGGCCACGTTCGCCAGCGTGTCGGCGGAGCGTGAGCACAGGAGGACATTGGCGCCTTCCGCCGCGAGTGAGGCGGCGATGGCCCGCCCGAGCCCGCGACTGGCGCCGAGGACGATGGCGGTTCGCCTGTGCAGTCCGAGATCCATACTGCCTCCTGGAAAGCCGTGATCCAACGCAGCCTTCGACTATCGCACAGGGCGACCGGTACTGAAACGTGCAGGTGGGCAAGGATCGCGACAGGCTTGCGCGAACGGCCCCTGATCGTCGGAACGCCCCCACATCGGTGGTGGGGGCGGGATTGATGGAGCTACTCCGGGGGATCAACGGCCCGTGGCGTTGATCCCGGCTGCGTCAGTGCTGTCCGCGATTCCGGCGCCGGGGGATGTGGCCGTCGTTGGCCAGGCGTTCGTGCAGTTTCCGGGGTGACAGCTTGGCGAGATCCTTGGGTACTTCGTGGAGATCGACGCCGCGGGGTATGGCGTTCTCCAGCTTCGGACGCAGGAACCCGAGCATGCGCTTTTCTGCGCACAGGACCACGCGGCGGGTGCCGTTGGCGCGGGCCATGGTATCGAGTTCCTGGGCGATCTCGCGGGCGAAGCGCCGTTCGCACTCCGCATCGTAATCTTCACGGTGGTCATCGTAGCCGTGGGCAGGGCCGTTCGCAGTTCGGTTGCGGCCGGTGCGGGGGTCGGCGAGCAGATCGTCGCCGTGGGCCTTGTGCTCCGGATTGGTCATGGTCTTCTGTTCGACCAGGTCCGGGCCGGATTGCATTTCGGGGAGTTCGGGTTTCTCGACGGTAAAGAAGCGGGCTCTGGATCCTTCGGCAACGACCACACAGTAACGACTCATACGTGATCTCCCATGTTGGCGGCGACGCCGCATTCACGCACGTTCAGGCACCCTCTCGGCTGCAGAGAGCCGCGGCGCCTGCCCGGGGACCTCCCGGCTTTCGGTCAGCCTGACCGCCGGCAGTCCCTGTTTCAGGGTCCCCCGTCTCAAGTATAGTTGCCTGACATTCAGCTTACAGGGATGCCGACATGGCCCGGGTGATCAAGTGGTTCGCGTTGGGTGTGGTGGCGGTGGTGGCGCTGGTCGTGTTGCTGGCGGTGGCCATCATTCTGCTGGTGGATCCCAACGACTACCGGGACGATATCGGCCGCATCGTCGAGGAACAGACTGGCCAGGAGTTGGTGATCGAAGGCGACATCCGGCTGTCGTTCTTTCCCTGGCTGGGCCTGGATCTCGGCCGTACCCGCCTGGAGAATCGTGAAGGTTTCGGGGACGACCCGTTTGTCAGCATCGAGAGCGCCGGCATCGCCGTCAAACTCATGCCCCTGCTGCGGCGCGAGGTGGAGCTGGACACCGTCCGCCTGGATGGTCTGCGCGCAAACCTGATCGTCAACGAGGATGGCGATGCCAACTGGGATCTGGATCTGCCCGGTGACGACGAGGTCGCGCCGGACGAGCCCACCGTGGCCGTGGACGATGACGATGTGGATGCCGAGCCGGGACAGCTCCCGGTCACCATCGGCACCATCCAGGGTGTGCGCATTACCAACCTTCACGTGAACTACGAGGACTGGCAGACCGGTGCGCGGCACCAGGCCGGACCGGTCAACCTGAGCCTGGGTGAGCTGCTGCTGGACGAAGATGTATCCCTGGATGCCGACTGGGTGGCGAGTCTGGACGACGACACCCGCGTCGAGGGTTCCCTGGAAGGCCTGCTTCAGGCGAGCAGTGACTTCCAGCGTTTCGGCGCGAGTTTCACCAATCTCCAGGTGCTCGCGTTCGCCGAAGGGTTGCCGGAGGACGGCCTGGAACTGGAGATGAGTGCGGTGTTCGACGCGGATCTGGAGCAGGACACCGCCCGCCTGTCGGATTTCGTCGCCAGGGTGGCCGGGCTGCGGCTCGATGCCGCCGCCGACATCACAGCCCTGACCGCCGATCCTCGCGTGGAGGGTACGTTCGGTATCCCGGAAACCGACCTGCGGCGGGTGCTGGAGCGCATGGAGATCGAACTGCCGGAGATGGCCGATGACGATGCCCTGCGGCGCTTCTCGCTGGACGGTTCCTTTACCGCCCTCGGTGACCGGGCCGATATCACCGAGCTTGCCATCCGCCTGGACGACACACGGTTGAACGGCACCGCGAGCATCACCGATTTCGCCACCCAGGCGGTGCGTTTCGATTTTCATGGTGACCGCTTCGACGCCGACCGCTATCTGCCCCCGGGCACCGGCGACGAAGGTGCGGGTGCCGCCACCGTGGGCGAGGCGGGCGACGAGGACGCGGAAGCGGCCGAGATCCCCCTGGAACCGCTGCGCGATCTCAACCTTGAGGGCCGCTTCCGCCTCGACGAGCTGCGGGTTGCCGGCTTCGACGTGACCGATATCGGCATCAACGTCTCCGCCGCGGATGGCCTGATCCGCATCCACCCCCTGGTGGCCAGGCTCTACCAGGGTGAGTACCAGGGCGACATTCGCCTGGATGCCACCGGGGACGTGCTCCGTGTCAGTGCCAACGAGCGGCTGAGCGGCGTACAAGCCCAGCCCATCGTCACCCAGTTCCTGGGACGGGATCTGCTGCGCGGCCGGGGCGGATTCCGCCTGCAGGCGGAGACGGCTGGGCTCGACCCCATGGCCATGCTGCGCGAGCTGGTGGGTGAGATGGAACTGGATTTCGCCGACGGCGCCGTGGTTGGGCTCAACCTGGCACAGATGACCCGCAACGCCACCGCCCGTCTGCAGGGGCAGAGCGCGCAGGAGCCCGAGGAGCGCACCACCGACTTCACCAATCTTCGCGCCCTGCTGCGCATCGATAGGGGGACCATCCGCAACGAGCGGCTCAGCGTGCAGTCGCCGCTGTTCCGCGTTGACGGCGGGGGCGAAGCCAATATCTTCGAGCAGACAGTGGATTATGCCCTGACCGTGAACCTGGTGGGCACCCTGGAAGGGCAGGATGGCGCCAGCCTGGACAACCTGCGTCGGGTCCCGATTCCGCTGCGGTTCAGCGGTTCCCTGCTGTCCCCGGACATCAACCTCGACCTGCAGGCGGCGCTCACCGCCCAGCAGCGCGAGCGCCTGCGTGAAGGGGAAGAGGCCGTGCGCGAGCGTGCCCGCGAGGAGGAAGAGCGGGCGCGGGAGCGAGCACGCCAGGAGGAGGAACGCGCTCGCGAGCGGCTGCAGGAAGAGCGGGAGCAGCGGGAAGGCGAGGTACGGGACCGGGCCCGGGATCAGTTGCGGCGTCTGCTGGACTGATGCTGCTTGCCGCCGACGAGGTCCGGCGATTCCGGGAGCGCCTGCTGGCCTGGTATGACGCCAACGGCCGTCACGAACTGCCCTGGAAGCAACCGGCGACTCCTTACCGGGTCTGGGTGTCGGAGATCATGCTCCAGCAGACGCAGGTGAGCGTGGTCATCCCGTACTTCCACGCCTTCATGGAGCGCTTCCCGGATGCCCAGGCACTGGCCGGGGCACCGGTGGACGCGGTCATGGCCCAGTGGTCGGGGCTCGGCTATTACGCCCGGGCCCGCAACCTGCATCGCGCGGCAGAGATCATCGCCACGGAACACGGCGGCGAGATGCCCGCGGACCGGGACAGCTGGCAGGCGCTCCCCGGTGTCGGCCGCTCCACTGCTGCGGCGATACTGTCGCTGTCCATGGACCAGCACCACGCCATCCTGGACGGCAACGTCAAACGGGTGCTGGCCCGCTACGGTGCCATTCCCGGCTGGCCCGGGCGCAGCCCGGTGGAGCGGGAGCTGTGGGAGCTCTCCGAGCAGCTCACCCCGGAGTGGCGCTGCGCCGACTACAACCAGGCCATGATGGACCTGGGTGCCACCGTGTGTGCCCGCAAGGCGCCGACATGCCTGCTGTGCCCGCTGAATGAAGACTGCCGCGCCCGCGCCATCGGCGAACCGGAGGCCTACCCGGAGCCCAAGCCCGCGAAGCGTTTGCCCGTGCGGCGAACGCGCATGCTGCTGCTGGAGTCCGACCAGGGCCTGCTCCTGCAGCGCCGCCCGCCGGCCGGCATTTGGGGCGGCCTGTGGAGTCTGCCGGAAGCACCGGCGGACGACGATCCTTCAGCCCACTGCCGCGAACACCTCGGCGTGGAGGTCGGCGCCCCCGAGCACTGGCAGGCGTTCCGTCACACCTTCAGCCACTACCACCTGGATATCGAGCCCGTGCACCTGCGCGTTACCGGAGATGCCGGCCGCGTCATGACAGGGGCCGAGGCCATCTGGTATAACGAGCGCACTGCGCTGGGCCGGGGGCTTGCCGCCCCCGTGAGCCGGCTGTTGCAGCAATGGCATCGAGGAGCATGAACATGGGCCGCACCGTCCACTGTGCCAAGCTGGGCCAGGAACTGGAAGGGCTGGACAAGCCCCCGTACCCGGGCGAGCTCGGCCAGCGCATCTACGAGAACATCTCCAAGCAGGCCTGGCAGGAGTGGATCAACCACCAGACCATGCTCATCAACGAGTACCGCCTCACCCCCGTGGACCCGAAAGCGCGGAAGTTCCTGGAGGCGGAAATGGAGAAATTCCTCTTCGGCGGCGGTGCGGCACCGCCGCCGGATTACCAGCCCCCGGAAGAATGATCGGCGGGGTGCCTTGACGGTTCCCGCCTGATCGGGTTCAATGTGCCGCCTTGGGCCGGGTAGCTCAGTCGGTAGAGCAGCGGATTGAAAATCCGCGTGTCGGCGGTTCGATTCCGTCCCCGGCCACCAGATAC
>SKYZ01000287.1 GCA_007127625.1 Aquisalimonas sp.
TGGTTGCTGGTGAGCTCGTAGCTGCCGTCAGCGATGATTACGCCGCTGCCCAGGTTGGTCTCGGTACGGTCCCGCTCGCGCTCGGAGCCGCCGAAGAAGTCCCGGAAGAACGGGTCGTCGTACAGCGGGTGTTCGCCCCGGGTGACCCGGGTCGCGGTGAAAATGTTCACCACGCCCGGCGCCGCCGCATCCACGGCGTCGGCGTAGGACACCGGGCCATGCTCGCGCTCCGGCGCGGCAGCGTCGCCCGCTGCGCCGTTTTCCGGGGCCTGTTCGATGGTGACCACGCGGGGTTCCTGGTCGGCGATGCCAAGGACACCGGGGAAGAACCAGATGATGGCCACCGCCGCGGCGACGCCGATGAGAGCGTAGGTCAGCAGGAAGCGCAGGGCGCGTCGTGTCTGCATGTCGGTGGTGATCTCCGCACGTGTAGAATGCTGTCCGAAACCCTCCATTCTACGCACGTTCGCCGGAGGCGACAGTCATGCAACCCGCGGAACTGAGGCGATATCTGGATGAACTGCTGGAATCCCCGGCATTTACGGACTATGCCCCCAACGGTCTGCAGGTGGCCGGACGGCGCCCGGTCCGGCGGCTGGTGACCGGAGTCACTGCCTGCCGGGCGCTGCTGGACGAGGCGGTGCGCCGTGACGCCGACGCCGTACTGGTGCATCACGGTTACTTCTGGAAGAACGAGGATCCCCGTATTGACGGCATGAAGGCCGATCGGCTGCGGGTGCTCCTGGGGCACGACATGAGTCTGTTTGCCTACCACCTGCCTCTGGACGCTCACCCGGAACTGGGCAATAACGCTGCCCTGGCGCGGGCGCTGGGTATTACCGTGACGGGCAGTTTCGAGACCGGGACCCATCGCCCCCTGGGCATGCTCGGCGAGTTGCCTGAGCCGGAGCCGCTGCAGGCGTTCGCCACCCGTCTGGGTGTGGCGCTGGGGCGGGAGCCGGTGACCGTGGCCGGGGGCGATCATGCCGTGGGTCGCCTGGCGTGGTGCAGCGGTGGTGCCCAGGGGTTCATCGATCACGTCGCCACCCTGGGCGTGGATCTCTACTGCTCCGGCGAGATCTCCGAGCCCACCGTGCACACGGCCCGCGAGTGCGGGCTGCACTATCTCGCAGCCGGTCATCATGCCACCGAGCGCGGAGGCGTTCAGGCCCTTGGTGAGCACCTGGCCCACCGGTTCGGCCTGGAGCATACGTTCGTCGATATCAACAGCCCTGCCTGAAGCCGGAACGGTGCAGGGTAGTGACACTCTGCTAAACGCTTGTTGTCCAACCTTGTGTCGACATTGCCCGGGTGGTCGGCAGACCCCGGAGCCCGGCGCCACGAGGGGGTTCGGCCTTGACCTGACCGGCCGGATGTCCGATCCTTGTGCGCCGTGCCAGCCGGGGTGCGCGATGTCTGCGCGTTGGTGGGATGCATTCTGGAAACGCTGCCCCGGGCCGGGTTCCGGTTATGCGCGGAGTGCGCCTGATCAGGCGTTGCCGCCGACCACGACGCGCAGGCACGTCATATTCGCAGGAAATCACCGAGTCGGTTGGTGTAACCCAACAGGGGGCAGGAATGAATCAGGAAGGTGCGGACAACAGCAGGCGCCGCTTTCTGACCGCGGCAACCACCGTGGTGGGCGGTGTTGGCGCCGCGTTTCTGGCGGTACCTTTCATCTCCTACTGGCGACCCAGCGCCCGCGCTCAGGCTGCGGGTGCTCCGGTGGAAGTGGACGTCTCCAGGCTTGAGGAAGGGCAGCTGATCAACGTCAAGTGGCGGGGCAATCCGGTGTGGCTGTTCCGGCGCACCGAGGAGAACCTGGAGGACCTGGAGCGCATCGAGGATCGCCTCCGGGATCCGGACTCCAGTGACCCGCAACAGCCGGACTATGCCCGTAATCGGCATCGCTCCATCAAGCCTGAGGTCATGGTGATGGTGGGCATCTGCACGCACCTGGGGTGCTCTCCGCTGTTCCGGCCGGACACCACGCCGCAGGGCTTCGGCGGCGAATGGGTCGGGGGCTTCTTCTGCCCCTGTCACGGGTCGTACTTCGACCTGGCGGGCCGCGTTTACCAGGGGGTGCCCGCCAACCTGAACCTGGAAGTGCCGCCTTATTACTTCATCGATGACGACACCGTCCTGGTGGGCGAAGACGAAGAAGGAGCAGCCTGATGAGCGAGACCAGATCAGGGGGGCTGGTCGGCTGGATCGATGACCGTTTCCCGCTCACCAAGATGTGGAACGAGCACGTCGGCGAGTACTACGCGCCCAAGAACTTCAACTTCTGGTACTACTTCGGGTCGCTGGCGCTGCTCACACTGGTCATCCAGGTGGTGACGGGCATTTTCCTCACTATGAACTACATCCCGTCAGGGGATCGCGCGTTCGAGTCCGTCGAATACATCATGCGCGACGTCAACTGGGGATGGCTGATCCGCTACATCCATACCACCGGCGCCTCAGCCTTCTTCGTGGTGGTGTATCTGCACATGTTCCGGGCACTCATGTACGGCTCCTACCAGAAGCCGCGCGAGCTGCTCTGGATCTTCGGCTGTCTGATCTTCGTCGCGCTGATGGCCGAGGCCTTCATGGGCTACATGCTGCCCTGGGGGCAGATGTCCTACTGGGGCGGGCAGGTGATCATCTCGCTGTTCGGGGCGATCCCGGTGATCGGCCCGGACCTGGCGCTGTGGATCCGCGGTGACTACGTCATCTCCGAGGTGACCCTGAACCGGTTCTTCGCCCTGCACGTGGTGGCGGTGCCGCTGGTGATCATCTTCCTGGTGGTGGCGCACATCCTTGCGCTGCACGAGGTGGGGTCCAACAATCCCGACGGTATCGACATCAAGAAGAACAAGGACGCCAATGGCCTGCCGAAGGATGGAATCCGCTTTCACCCGTACTACACGGTGAAGGATCTGATCGGCGTTGGCGTTTACTTCATCCTGTTTTCGGTGGTGGTGTTCTACATTCCGGATTTCTGGGGGCTGTTCATCGAGCACCCGAACTTCGAGGAGGCGAACCCGCAGGTGACGCCGGACCACATTGCCCCGGTCTGGTACTTTGCCGCCTACTACGCCATTCTCCGCGCCGTGCCTGATACCTTCGGCGGCGTGCTGATGATGGGCCTGGCGGTGATGATCCTGTTCGTGCTGCCGTGGCTCGATCGCGGCAAGGTCCGCTCTGTTCGCTACCGTGGGCTGAGCTTCAAAATTGCCCTGGGGCTGTTCGCAGCGGGCTTCATCCTGCTGACCTATCTGGGTACGCAGCCGGCGACGGACTGGAACGTGATCCTGTCACGGCTCGGCTCCGTCCTGTACTTCGGCTACTTCATCTTCCTGTTCGTCTACACGGCTTTCGGGCTGGAGCGAACCAAGCCGGTTCCGGAGAGGGTGACGTCCTGATGAGAAAAATCGTACTGACACTGGCGCTCTCACTTCTTCCGGCGATGGCCTGGGGCGGTTTGCCGGATCGCATGGATGTGGATACGGATCCGCATGACAAGGGTTCGCTGCAGCGAGGCGCGCAGTTGTTCGCCAACTACTGCATGGCGTGCCACGAGGCGTCGCTGATCCGTTACAACCGCATCGCCCAGGATCTTGGCATCGATGAGGATCTGGTCGAGGAGTACCTGATCTTCAAGCCCGAGACCCAGGTGCACGAGACCATGACCAACGCCATGACCGAAGCCGACGCGGAACAGTGGTTCGGTGTGCCGGTTCCGGATCTGTCGCTCACGGCGCGTCGTCATGGCCCGGAGTACATCTATACTTTCCTGAATCGCTATTACGTGGACGAGGATGCGGCCACCGGGTTCGACAACACGGTGATCAGCGGGACGGCCATGCCGCATGTGCTGGAGGTCCTGCAGGGGCGCCAGCACCCGGTCTATGAAGAGCGCAACGGTGAACAGGTGCTGGTGGATTTCGAGATCGAGGAAGGCACCGGCACCATGAGCCCGGGAGAGTACCGGGCGGCGACCCGGGATCTCACCAATTTCCTCGACTACGTGGCGGAGCCAGTGAAGGGCGAACGCCAGCGTATGGGCAAGTGGGTGTTGCTCTTCTTCGTGATCTTCACGGTACTTGCCTACTTCCTCAAGAAAGAGTTCTGGAAGGACGTGCATTGATCTGCGGGTTGCCGGGCGCTGTCCGGCAACCCGCAGCAAGCGGGAGTGCCGAATGGCCTCAGTGAACAAGCGCTCCATCATGACTCTTTTCTCCGGGGCGAGCTGCCCCTTCAGCCATCGGGTACGCTTTGTTCTGGCCGAAAAGGGGATCCAGGCAGAGGTCCACAACGTGGATGCCGATGCCGTCCCGGAAGACTTGATGGAACTCAATCCGTACGGTGGTGTGCCGACCCTGGTGGACCGGGATCTCTGCCTGTACGAACCCAAGATCATCGTCGAGTATCTGGACGAGCGCTTTCCGCATCCGCCCATGATGCCCGTGGACCCGGTGTCCAGGGCCAAGGCGCGCCTGGTCCAGTACCGTATCGAGCGTGACTGGTACGGGCTGCTGGGGGAGCTGGAAGCCGGCGATTCCGGTGTGCGCGAAACCGCCGGTGCTCGCCTGCGGGAGGAGTTGATTGCCGCGGATGAACTGTTCGCGCAGGACCAGTGGTTCCTGAGCGAGGAACGCACGGTGATGGATATCGCGCTGGGACCGCTGTTGTGGCGGCTGAACCGGTTCGGCGCCGATCCCGGCGAACAGGCTCCGGCCCTGCAGTCCTATAGCGAACGGTTGTTCGCCCTGGATGCCTTCCAGGCGAGTCTGACCGACGTGGAACGTACCATGCGCGGCTGATGCCGCGACACTCATCAGAGCCGCACCGGGGAGTTATGAGCGTGATGGATGCCCCGATGACCTCAAGTCGCCCCTACCTCATCCGGGCACTGTACGACTGGATCATCGACAATGGACTGACCCCCTACCTGCTGGTGGACGTCAGCAAGGAAGGGATCTATGCGCCGATGGAGTATGCCGACAA
>SKYZ01000208.1 GCA_007127625.1 Aquisalimonas sp.
CGCAGATCATCCTCGTCCAGCAAGACCTGCACAGCCCGCCCCAGGGAAGCCTTTTCGAACTGCTCGTTCACGCGGTAGGTTCCCGCCACGGTGACCAACTCCGCGTGGAAACTCTGGCAGAAAATCCGCGCATTCCGGTCACCCCGCACGCCGGCCAGGGCCCGGCCGTGAAGACCGCCGTAGATATGAATATTGCCGTCGGCCAGAACCTCGGCCCCCGGGCTGACCGACGACAGTATGATGAGATCACCGCCGCGTGCATAGACCTGCTGCCCCGAGCGCACCTGCTGGGTGACCAGCATGCTGGGTGAACCCTCGATCGCCGCCGGCTCCGGCGCTTCGGCCGGCTCCACACGCCGGGCCAGAGGCGCCTCGCTGCCGCCGGAGAATACGCCGACCCCCGCCTGCTCCGCCGCCGCGTGCCAGCGCTCGTCGCCGCCACGGATGCCCATCGGGAGAAATTCACGCGCACGCAGCAGCGCCACCAGACCGGGCAGGTCCAGGTGCAGGTCGCTGTCGGCAACGGCCTCGACGTCGAGGATCAGGGGCAGGTGGCGGAAGAATTCCGGCGCCTCCTGCATGCGGTCTTCCAGCGCACGACCCAGGTCGTCCACGGAGGGTGTCAGCAGGCGCATGACGGTGAGGGTCATCATCCGGCCCTTGAGCTCCAGGGCCTGATCAGTGCTCTTTTTCGCGCGGGTCATCCCTGCTCCATTCAGACCGTATTACGCGCGGCCCCCTCGCCGGTGTTCCCGGGAGGGGGCCGCTATTGCGCGCCTTTATAGCGTGCCGGCGGGGTACGATCAACCGTCGCCGTTTTACGACTCCGCCAGCAGCCGGTTCATGCGCCGTACGAAGGCCGCAGGATCCTCCAGCTGCCCGCCCTCGGTGAGCATGGCCTGATCGAACAGCACGTGCGCCCACTCGGCGAAGGTGTCGTCATCCTCGACATTCTGCAGCCGCTGGATGATGCGATGCTCCGGATTGATCTCCATGGCCGGCTTGCCCGCCGGAATGGCGTGTCCGGCGGCCTTGAGCATGCGCTGCATGCTGACGGCGAACTCGTGCTCGCCCACCACCAGGCAGCTCGGTGAATCCGTCAGGCGGTGGCTGATGCGGACGTTGTCGACCTTGTCCTCCAGGGCCTTCTCCAGGCGCTCGGCCAGGGGCTTGTACTCCGACTCCGCCTTCTCGCGCTCGGCCTTGTCGCTCTCGTCCTCGAGATCGCCCAGGTCGAGATCCCCCTTGGCCACGTGCACCAGCTTCCTGCCGTCGTACTCGCCCAGGTGCGTCACGCACCACTCGTCCACCGGGTCGCCCAGGAGCAGCACTTCCACACCCTTCTTGCGAAAGACCTCCAGGTGCGGGCTGTTCTTGGCGGCGCTGAAGCTGTCGCCGGTAACGTAGTAGATCGACTCCTGCCCCTCCTTCATGCGGGCGACGTAGTCGTCCAGGGACACCGTCTCCACTTCGCTGTCGGTATGCGTCGAGGAGAACCGCAGCAGTTTGGCGACGCGCTCGCGGTTGCCGAAATCCTCCGCCGGGCCTTCCTTGAGGACGCGGCCGAAGGTGCTCCAGAAGGTGGCATAGTTCTCCGGCTCGTCCGCCGCCATGGCCTCCAGGCGGTCCAGGATGCGCTTCACGGATGCCGACTTGATCTTCTCGATCTGCCGGTTGTGCTGCAGCAGCTCGCGGGAGACGTTCAGCGGCAGATCGTCCGAGTCGATGATGCCGCGCACGAAGCGCAGATACCGCGGCATCAGGTGCTCGGCATCGTCCATGATGAACACCCGCCGCACGTACAGGTGCACCCCGCTCTGGCGGTCCCGGTCCCAGAGGTCGAAGGGTGCACGCTTGGGGATGAACAGCAGTGAGGTGTAACTGAGATTGCCTTCCACCTTGTTGTGCAGCCAGGTGAGCGGGCCCTCGAAATCGTGGGCGACCTGCTTGTAGAAAGCCTCGTATTCCTCGTCGGTGATCTCGGACTTCGGCCGCATCCACAGCGCCGAGGCCTTGTTCACCGTCTCGTCGCCGCCTTCATCGTCGTCCTCGCCGGTGGACTCCTTCGGCATGACAATGGGCAGCGAGATGTGGTCCGAATAGGTACGGATAATCTGGCGCAGCCTCCAGCCGTCCAGGAACTCATCCATGTCATCACGCAGGTGCAGCACCACTGTGGTGCCACGCTCCGAGCGCTCCACGGTCTCCAGGGAATACGCCCCCTCGCCGTCGGATTCCCAATGCACGCCCTCCGCCGTCGACTGGCCGGCGCGGCGGGTAAACACCTCCACCCGCTGGGCCACGATGAACGCGGAGTAGAAGCCGACACCGAACTGGCCGATGAGCTTGGCGTCCCTGGCCTGATCCCCCGTGAGCTGATTGATGAAGTGCTGGGTGCCGGAGCGGGCGATAGTGCCCAGATTCTCGATGACCTCGTCCCGGGTCATGCCGATGCCGTTGTCCTCGACGGTGACGGTGCGCGCTTCCTTGTCGTAGCTCACGCGCATGCGCAGGTCGCCCTCGCCCTCGAACAGGCTCTCGTCCTTCAGCCCTTCGAAGCGCAGGCGATCACAGGCATCGGAGGCGTTGGAGATCAACTCGCGAAGGAAGATCTCGCGGCTGCTGTAGAGGGAGTGCACCATCAGGTGCAGAAGCTGGCGGACTTCGGTCTGGAATTCGTGGGTTTCCTTCTGCGCGGCAACGCTCATGACTGGTTCGCTCCCCGAAACGGTTGTTCCTTGTGTACGTTGGTCTTGACCTGCGGACGCCGGCGACCACGCCGCCCGCGCCCCGACGAGGGTTTGATGGGCACGCCCGGGGCGCTTTTCAACCCCCGAAGGAGACGCTGAACAATTCCCGCTTGCCTCTGCGCGAACTGTTCAGCGTTTCCTTCGGCCGTTTCTGGACATTGCCGTCGCCGGAAGGGACCATGTCAGGAGGGCACCGAACGGAAATCACATCATCATGACGCTATCCACATGGCAGGCCCTGGGCCTGGCCCAGCTCGTGATCCTCCTGCTGGTCGCGGTGGCCGTGCTCGGGTGGACGCTGTGGCGTCGCCCACGGACGGCGGCAGCTATCCAGCAGGCGACACCCCAGGCACCGCCGCCCACCGATGATCCGGACACCCTGGCCGTCGTCTCCCGCTTTCTCGAGGGCGAGCTGGCGCGGACCCGGGCCCAGCAGGAGGCCAACGACCGCAACCTCCCGGAGCATGTGCTTTCGGCCCGCGCGCGTTATCTGCAGGCAGAGCTGGATGCGCTGGCCTACACCGACACCCCGGATCCGTTCTGGGCGCACCTGTGCGAGTGCATCGACGGCTGGAATGTGCCACAGGCCAGGGCGCTCGATGACGACGACGAATCCCTGGCCGCCACGCATTCACGCCTGCAGCGCCTTCTCGGTGAGATGGAACGGGAGCCGCCGTCCCAAGTGGTGGTCCGGCAGCTGGCGGTCATCGAACGGCGCCTGGCCGCCATCCAGCGCCAGACCGGAACCGGGGAAGAAGACAACACCGGCCTCGCCGCCGCAGGCGACGCCGGCCAAGCAGAGGGTTCAGAACAGCTCCGGTGATGTCTCCGGGTCAATGCCGGCACGGGTGTTGTCATCGATCTCCCGCGCCGGAATCCACTCGCCGGTGACCATCTGGCTGTACCCCATCCCGGGGCCGACCATGGGATAGACGCTGGCGTTGTTGTCGATCATGACTTCCAGGAACGCCGGACCGTCGAACTCCACGAAGGCCTTCACCGCCTCTTCCAGCTCCGCCTTGTCGGTGACGCGACGGGCAAACGGGAAGCCGTCCGCCTCGGCGGCCTTGATGAAGTCCTTGCGGTGCAGAGTCTTGTCGCTGCCGGAGAAATTCTCGTTGAAGTACAGCCGCTGCCACTGGCGCACCATGCCGTCGCCCATGTTGTTCAGGAGCAGCACCTTCACAGGCAGGTTGTAGTTGGTGACGGTCTCCATATCGCCCAGGTTCATGCGGATGCTGCCGTCGCCGTCGATGTCGATGACGGTCTTGTCCGGGCAGGCGAACTGGGCACCGATGGCCGCCGGCAGGCCGTACCCCATGGTGCCCATGCTGCCAGAGGTCAGCCACAGGCGGGGCTCGCGGAAATCGCAGTACTGCGCCGCCCACATCTGATGCTGGCCCACGCCGGTGCTGATGATGGCCTCACCACCGGTGACCTTGTTCACCGCTTCCACCACGTAATGCGGCTGGATCAGATCGCTGTCGCGATCGTAGCTCATGGGGTGATTACGCTTGAGTTTCTGCACGTGCCGCAGCCAGGGGCTGAAGTCGCGCTCGAAGCCCTGTTCGCGGCCATGGGTCAGGAGCTGGCGCAGGCTGCGCCCGGCCTCGCCCACGTGAGCCCAGTCCACCACCTTGACCTTGCCGATCTCGGCGGCATCGATGTCGATGTGGGCAATGTGCTCGGCCAGGGGTGCGAACTCGTCCACCTTGCCGGCCACGCGATCGTCGAACCGTGCGCCCACCGCGATCAGGAAGTCACAGTCCTCCACCGCATAGTTGGCGTAGGCCGTGCCGTGCATGCCGAGCATGTGCAGGGAGAGATCATCGGTGGTATCCATGGCCCCGAGGCCCATGAGGGTGCTCACCACCGGAATGTTGTAGGTGCGGGCGAATTCACGCAGTTCGTCAGCGGCGTTGCCATTGATCACGCCACCACCCACGTACAGCAGCGGGCGGTTGGACTTCGCCAGCATGTCGAAGAACTGCCGGCACTTGCGCTCGGAGAGCTTCGCCGAGCGCAGGGAATCCATGCGCTGGCGGTAGCCGCGCATCTCCAGCAGGCCGCTGCCGGCATACTCCCCGACCCAGTTCTGCATGTTCTTGGGCACGTCGATGACCACCGGCCCCGGCCGCCCCGAACGGGCGATCTCGAAGGCGGTGCGCACGGTGGCCTCGAGCTCGTCCGGGCGCGTCACCAGGAACACATGCTTGGCGCAGCTGCCCATGATGTTGACGA
>SKYZ01000233.1 GCA_007127625.1 Aquisalimonas sp.
CCTGATGGAGCGCGACTACGGCATGACCATGCCGCGGCGGCTGCAGATCGAGTTCAGCCACGTGATCCAGAAGGTCACCGATGATACCGGGCGCGAGCTGACTGCCCCGGAGATCTGGGAGGCGTTCCAGGGCGAGTACATGCAGGTCCCCCACCCGTTCGAGCTGGTGGACTACCGTGAGGGCACCGATGCCGACGGCAACGACAAGCTCACCGCCACCATCCGCGAGAACGGCGAGGAGCGGATCATCGCCGCCGAGGGCAACGGCCCCATCGATGCCTTCGTCACCGCGCTGTCGCGGCACATGGGGGTGGAGCTGCAGGTGGCCGACTATACCGAGCATGCCACCAATGCCGGTGCCAATGCCCAGGCGGTGGCCTACGTGGAGATGCGGGGCCCGGACGGAACCACTCTGTTCGGCGTGGCCCGCCACGGCAACATCGTCACCGCCTCCCTGCACGCTCTGCTGAACGCCGTGAACCGGCTTGCCGGCCGCAGTGTCCTGGACGACGCCGGTGACGAAGAACTCAAGGCGGCACGCAAGGAAACGACGGCTTAAGGGGCCAGCCCTGGCCGCCGCTGTCGCGACTGTCGTCGCTCCTACGGATGATTCTGTTGTAGGAGCGACGCAAGTCGCGACGATTGGCCGACATCCCCACAGGCGTTGGGTGGGCCTTCAGAACGGCCTCCGATATGTCGCCCCGGGCAGCATGTCGGGACAAGGTGCATCAAGATGCACCCCGCGGTGCCGGGGCACCCATGCCTGGTACACTCCCCGCCATGCAGCTCCTCTACCTCATCGACGCCAGCGTCTACATCTTTCGCGCCTGGTTCTCCATTGACGAGAGCCTCGTGGACGAGGCGGGCAATCCCGCCAATGCCGTCTACGGTTACGGTAATTTCCTGCTGGATTTCCTCGAGGACGCGACCCCGGAGCACGCGCTGGCCGCCTTCGACGAGAGCCTGACCACCTGCTTCCGCAACGACACGTATCCGGCCTACAAGGCCAACCGGCCGGAGGCGCCGGAGGATCTCAAGCGCCAGATGGCCATCTGTCAGCAGCTCACGCGTGCCCTGGGGGTGACGGCCCTCAGCAGTGACCGTTACGAGGCGGATGATCTCATCGGCACCGTGGCCCATCGCTTCCGCGGCGATGGTTTCAGCATGCGCTACCTCACCTCGGACAAGGACTATGCCCAGCTGCTGGAGCCCGGTGACCGGCTGGTAGACGCCAGTGGCCGCCGAACCATGGACTGCTACACCGTGTCCGAGACCCTGGGCGTGCGGGCCGACCAGGTCCCCGACCTGCTGGGGCTGGCCGGCGACAGCGTGGATAACATCCCCGGGGTGCCGGGTGTCGGACCGAAGACGGCCCAGGTCCTGCTGGCATACCTGGGGGATCTGGAAGGTATCTATGCGCGGCTGGATACGGTGCCGCAGTTGCCGTTGCGGGGTGCCACACGGGTTCGGCGCCTGCTGGAGGAGCACCGGGACATGGCGTTCCTGTCCCGGGAGCTCGCCACCATCCGGCGGGATGCGCCGCTGGACCCCATTCACGACACCATTCACCTGGCCGGCACCGACGCCGACGCCCTGGCGGCCCTGCCGCTGCCCGGGCGGGTTCGCCGTCGTGCCGCACGCCGTGTCGCAGACGGAGAGGACCATGCCCTGGTCAGCCATTGACGAGGCCATTGCCACTGCCACCGGACAGCCCTTCACCACCCGGCATCGCGCCCCTGTCGGCGGTGGCAGCATCAACGCCGCCTACCGGCTGGAGGGGGATGACAGCGCCTGGTTCGTGAAGGTGAATCGCGCTGACGCCCTGGACATGTTCCAGGCCGAGGCCGAAGGCCTGGAGGAGATGGCCGCCGCCGGTGCCATCCGTGTGCCCCGGCCACTGACCCGGGGCGAGGCCGCGGGGCGCAGCTACCTGGTGATGGAGTGGTTGACCCTGCACGGTCGCGGCGACGGTGCCGCACTCGGGGAGCAGCTCGCGGGTCTTCACCGGTACACCGCCGAGCGCCACGGCTGGCACCAAGAGAACACCATCGGTTCGACCCCGCAGGTGAATACGCCGGACACGGACTGGGTCCGCTTCTACCGCGACCGGCGGCTGCGTTTTCAGCTGCAGTTGGCGGCGGATAACGGGCACGGCGGTCGCCTGCAGGCCGAGGGCGAGCGCCTGTGCGGGCACCTGGCCGCCTTCTTCACCGACTACACCCCGGCGCCGTCACTGCTCCATGGCGATCTCTGGTCGGGCAACATCGCCTTCGATGACAGCCGTAATCCGGTGCTCTACGACCCGGCGGTCTACTATGGCGACCGCGAGAGCGACCTGGCCATGTCGGAGCTGTTCGGCCGCATGCCCAGGGCCGCCTATGACGCCTACGAGGCCGCCTGGCCGCTGGATCCCGGCTACGGCGTCCGCCGGGACCTCTATCAGCTGTACCACGTGCTCAACCACCTGAACCTCTTCGGCGGCATGTACGCCGGCCACGCCGAGGACATGATCCGGCGGCTGCTGGCGGAGGTGGAGTGAGGGGGGCAGGCCAGGCGGTCGCGACTGACGTCGCTCCCACAGGGGGCTGACCCGGGCGTAGGGTGCATCTTGATGCACCGTGACGGCCCTGGACGGAGCCGTTCCGCTTGGCCGGTGCCGGGGAGGTGCATCGAGATGCACCCTACGCCCTACGATGGGTCGATGCACCGAAAACCGGCCGGGCTCTTGCCCTCACCAGTCGAAATCGTCGTCCAGGTCGTCGAAGAAGTCCTGCTGCGGCGGGTCGCCGTCCCAGATCAGGTTGTTACGGTACTGCCGGTAGGCAGAGCGGGTGAAGTCGTACTCGTCCAGCGCCGCTTCGCTGCGGAAACGGGCGGCCTGGTCCAGCCGGGCCCGGGTATTGACCAGGTCCAGGGCGTACAGTGGCAATGCAACGGTCCAGCCGATGTAGGTCACCGGATTGGTTGCCAGGGACACCGGGAGGTCGTGGATGTCACGGGTGTTGTTCGGGCCGTAGGCGGGCAGCATCAGATACATGCCCTCCGGCGCTCCCCAGACAGCCAGAGTCTGGCCGAAATCTTCGTTGCTTGTGGCTTCCAGGCCGAGTGGCGTGGCGACGTCGAACAGCCCGGCGAGGCCCAGCGTGCTATTGATCAGGAATCGTCCCGTATCCCGCGCGCCGTCCCCGGGATTGCCCTGCAGCGTATGGTTCAGGGCATTGCCGGGCACGCCCATGTTGTCGAAGAAGTTGGTGACCCCGCGGCGGGCAAAGCGGGGCGTGACGAAGACGTAGGCATCCGCCAGCGGCTTGGCGACAAAGCGGTCCAGCTGTTCGTTGAAGACGTAGACCTGGCGGTTGACCGGCTCGATGGGATCCCAGGCCTCCGGCTCCGGGGGCGGCGGGTTACCGGCGCAGGCGGTCATTGCCGGCAGCAGGAGTGCCAGCAGGCCGGCACGCAGCCACCGCCTGGGGCCGATCCTCACGGCGTGCGGGTCCACGGTGTCTCCTCCACTGTCCTGGTCAGGCTGGGATGGCAATCCCGCGGCGCGGGCAGCCCTCGGGCGGCGCGCGCGAACGTGGCTCGCAGCAGGGCGTCGTGGTGCACGCTCACGCTGCATTCCGCCACCACGGCACGGACGCGCCAGCGCGATATCTTCACCTGCTCGGCGGCGGTAAAACCCGGCGCCCTGCCGACATTGCGCAGGGTGTAGAGTGCCATACACACCGCCCAGGCGCAGAACCGGCGAATGCCGGGCTGATTTCGTGGCACAGCCAGAGTGTACGCCATGGCTTCCCGGAGGTGGCCATGGGCGGCTGCCACCAGCTCCAGGGCGCCGTCACGGAAAGCGGGGTCACGGGACCACTCGGCACCGGCAGCCAGGGCGCATCCATGGCGGGCAAAGGTGTCCCGGGGCAGCCAGCAGACCCCGCGGGCGCGATCATCCCAGACATCCTTGAGGATGTTGGTCATCTGCAGTCCCTGGCCGAAGGCCACGGCCCGCTCCCGCATGCCTGCCCGGTCCCGGGCGATGGCCGGCACCTTCAGGGCGAACAGGTCCGTGAGCATCTCGCCGACGACCCCGGCGACCCGGTAGCAGTAGCCGTGGAACTCCTCCGTGGTGGCCAGCCCGTCAGGTGACTTGAGACGTTCGAAACGCGCCATGCCCGCGGTCATGATGGTGACGCAGCGGCGCACCGGGGCCTGCTGTTCCGGCGGCAGACCGTGGAAGATGGCGAAGACGCGTCGGGGGTCGGTGGCCAGTGCGTGTTCCGCCGCGGTGGCACTGGTCAGTTTGCCCTGCAGGGCAGCGCCCAGATCGTCCGCGGCGTCCGGGTTCTCCAGGGCGGCAACCAGCAGATCGAACCGGGCCTGCTTCTCGTCCGGGGCGAGGGCGGTGGCATCCTCGATGGTATCGGCGAGCCGGCACAGCAGGTAGGCGTTGCCGATGGCGGGGCGCAATGTCTCCGGCAGTTGCGGGATGGTCAGGGCGAACGTGCGCGAGACTCCGGTGAGCGCCCGATCCAGAAACGCGGTATCGCTCACCGAGATGCTCATGCCGGCTGTCGGGCGTCGATGCCGGCCAGGAACGCCAGTACCCGGCGATTGAACTCCCGGGGCTGTTCCAGGGGCAGCATGTGCCCGGTGCGGGGCAGCAGTTCCAGGCGTGCATCCGGGAGATGGTCCGCCAGGTAGCGGGCGTTCTCCGGCGGCCACACACGGTCGTCCTCGCCATGGACGATCAGGCAGGGCACGGCGACCCGGTGCAGACGGGGGCTGTTCAGCGTGTGGCGGCTGGCGGAGTCGAGCTGGGCGTGAAAAGCGTGGGCCGGCTGCGGTTCCCGCTCCTGGAACTGCAGGATGCGGTCGGTCAGGTCCGGGATGCGGGCGCGGTAGTCCGGGTGGTAGAACAGTTCGTTCATTCGGTCCGTGACCGTGCGCGGGTCGCTGGAGGCCCGGTCCATGTTGAGCACGTCCC
>SKYZ01000258.1 GCA_007127625.1 Aquisalimonas sp.
ACGCCCACCCGCGACACGCCGGTCCACTTCGGCGGCCGCATGGCGTTCCTGCCCGATGACACCCTGCTGATCGCCCTGGGTGATGGCTTCGACTACCGGGAGGACGCGCAGAAACTGGACAGCCACACCGGCACCGTGGTGCGCATCACCGACGACGGCGACATCCCGGGGGACAACCCCTTCGTCGATGCCCCGGACGCCCTTCCCGAGATCTTCAGCTATGGACACCGGAACGTGCAGGGTCTCGTTCATGACCGTGAGCAGGACGTGATCTGGTCCCACGAGCACGGCCCCCGCGGCGGTGACGAGCTCAACCGGCTCTCCCCGGGCTCCAATTACGGCTGGCCGGTGGCCACCCACGGGCGGGACTATTCCGGCGCCCGCATTACGCCCCACAAGAGCCTGCCGGGCAAGGAGGACCCGCTGCACGTGTGGACACCGGCCATCGCGCCGGCGGGGATGAGCCAGTACCGGGGCGAGCTGTTCCCGGAATTGCAGGGCGACCTGCTCATCGCCGGGCTGGTGGCGCGCAGCGTGGTACGCGTACACCTCGAGGACACCACCGTGGCGGACACCAGCCGGCTGTTCGAGGATCTGGACCGGCGGGTCCGGGACATTCAGGCGGGCCCCGAGGGCGCCCTCTACCTGCTCACCGACCACTCCGACGGCGAACTCATCCGCATCACGCCGGCCGGCGACTGATTACAGCCAGATGTCCGCCACGGCGGGTCTCCTTCTTGTACGGGCGCCGCGACAATGATACGAAGGCGTCTCTACAACAAGAAGAGTCGGCGGTCCCGCCGGGGGCCGCCGCACCTCCGTGACTGGACGCGACCTTATGGAGCCCTCCTCGCCACCCCGCTGGATACTGCCGGCCATCGTCATGGCCCAGCTCCTGGCTACCAGCCTCTGGTTCGCCCCCAACGCCGTGATCGGGGACCTGCAGGCAGAGTGGAGCATCAGCGGCGGCGAGGGCATCGTCACCACCGCGGTGCAGCTCGGGTTCATCACGGGCACGCTGTGTTTCGCCCTGTGGGCCATTGCCGACCGTCACCACCCCGGAACCGTCTTCCTGGTCTCGGCACTGGTCGGGGCCACGGCGAATGCCGCGGTTCTGCTGTTTCACGACGCCTTCGCCGCGGTGCTGGCGGCACGCTTCCTAGTCGGTTTCTGCCTGGCCGGGATCTACCCGGTGGGCATGAAGATGGCCGCCGGCTGGTACGGTGGCGGGCTGGGATGGGCCCTTGGTTTCCTCACCGCGGCCCTGGCACTGGGCACCGCGTCGGCCCACCTGCTGCGCGCCGCCGGTGCGGACTGGAATTGGCATCTGGTCCTGCTGGGCACCTCGGCCCTGGCCGTCGTAGCCGGTGTACTGGCATACGCGATCCCTGAAGGCCCGTACCTGAAGCGCGGTGCGCCGATCCGCTTCGGCGGCGTGTTCCGGGCCTTTCGAGTGACCCGCTTCCGCGCCTCCGCCATGGGGTACTTCGGCCACATGTGGGAGCTCTACGCCTTCTGGGCATTCGTGCCCGTGTGGCTGGCAGCTTACGGGCTCGGCGGCGTGCAACTGTCCCTGGGAGCCTTCGCCGTCATTGCCGTGGGGGCGCTGGGTTGCGCCGGTGGCGGGCTGCTGGTGCGACGGTTCGGTAGTGGCCGGGTCGCCATCTCGCAGTTGAGCGTATCGGCGCTGTGCTGCCTGGTGTCACCGCTGTTCCTGGCAGCACCGCCGGTGGTCTTCTCCGCGTTTCTGCTGCTCTGGGGAGTGACCGTAGCCGGCGACTCACCCCAGTTCTCCGCGCTCAATGCACGCAACGCTCCGCCGGAGCTTGTGGGCTCGGCGCTGACCCTGGCCAACTGCATCGGTTTCTCGGTGAGCATCGGCAGCCTGACCCTGCTGGAATGGCTCCAGCACCAGGTCGACCCGGCATGGCTGCTGGTGGCGCTGCTGCCGGGACCACTGCTGGGGATCATGGCGGCACGCCCGCTGTGGCACAGTCAGGGAGCGGACCAACGGTGATCCCGGCAGGTCGCCGTGCTCACTCCCGAGCCGCCGGGCGCGCCAACGGCAGCGTCAGGGTGAACGTGGAGCCGCGCCCGGGCTTACTGCGAACCGTGATCTCTCCCTCCATGACCTGGGCCAGCTCCCGGCTGATGGCCAGCCCGAGACCGAGACCACGATAGGACGAGCCCAGTCGGTCACGCCCGACCTGCACGAACGGCTGGAATATGCGCCGGTGATCCTCCGCCGCGATGCCCGGCCCCGAATCCGTGATCTGGAGATCCACCCGGTTCCCCTGCACCGCGCACTCGCATCGAACAAGGCCGCCGGCATCGGTGAACTTGATGGCATTCCCCAACAGATTCACCAGGATCTGCTGGGCCCGGTCGGGATCGGCCCAGACAGCGATCTCCTGCTCGACAGTGCAGCCTTCGAACCGGATGTCCTTGCGGGCCAGTTCGGCAGCCATGAGGCGTTCGGCCCGTTCCATCAATCGCTGTACGGGGACCCGCGCCGGATGCAGTTCCGGCAGACCCGATCCCATGTGCGTGAACCCGAGAATGTCCTCCACGAGCGTCCCCAGGTAACGCCCGGCGTCCAGGATATAGCCCACCTGCTGTGACTGTTCGTCGGTCAGGGTGCCGCTATACCCACTGTGCAGCAGGTCGGCAAAGCCGATCACGGCGTTCAGGGGTGTGCGCAGCTCATGGGACACCGTGGCCAGGAATCGTTCTCGTGTCTCGACCGCCGTCTCGGCCTTGCGGCGCGCCTCGACCAGCTCGTCCTCGAAGTCCCGGCGCTCCCGTGCCGTCAGGAACACGTAGTCCACCACCCACTGGTCGCGTTGACGGCGGGCAGCACTGCAGAGCACGGGCAACTCCTCGCCACGACCGTTCAGCAGGCCGAGCAGGACCTCATCGACCTGCCCCTGCATCCGCGCAATCGGCACCACATGGGTGGCATGGAAGATCCGGGAACCGGGACTGAGACGTTCGCTCAGGAGACGCCCCTGGATCTGCTCCGTCTGCAGCTCCAGCATGCCACACAGGCTGCTGTTGACCTGGAGCACCACGCCGGCATCGTCGGTGGTGAGAAACCCGCAGGGCGCGTTGTCGAGAAGGCCTTCCATGTGGGGTGCGGCCTCAGGTGCCAGCCCGGACATCCAGGTAGTCGCGGATGACTTCCGCGGTCATCCGTGGGGCGCTCACATGCGGGAAGTGCCCGCTGGCCTCCACCATGCGCAGGTCGCTGTCCGCCAGATGCGCATGCAGGTAATCACCAACTTCCGGCCTCGCCAGCGCGTCGTCGGTGCAGTGCACGATCAGGGATGGCCTGCTGACCTGCGACAGCAGCTCGCGGTTATCCGAGAGAAACGCCAGCCGGGCGAATTGCAGTGCGCGGACGGGATCGTTGGCGGTGAAGGCATTCTCCAGCTCGCTGGCAAGCTCGGGCTGCTCCGGATTCGCCATCACCTGCGGCGCCAGCATGCGGGCCCAGTTGACGAAGTTGCGCTCCATCATCTCCAGCAGCGCCTCGATGTCCGGTCGATCGAAGCCACCCACGAACTCCGGTTGGATATTGGCATAGGAAGGCGACGCGGCCACCAGCACCAGGCTGTCGAAGCGCTCCGGCTCCCGAATGGCGGCACGCAGCCCGATCATGCTGCTGATGGAGTGACCCACGAAGACGGCTTCTTCAAGCTCCAGGGCGCGGCAGATATCCAGCACGTCCTGGGCATACCCATCCAGGCGGCCGTACCGGCGACTGTCGTACGCTCCCGGGTCGGAGCGGCCGGAACCCACGTAATCGAACAGAACAACGCGATAGTCATCCTCGAACCACGGCACCAGGCGGGACCAGATGGTCTGGTCACAACCGAACCCGTGGGCCAGAATCAGCGGGCGTTCACCGCGGCCACGAATCTGGACGTTATTCCGCTCGACGATCTCATCGCTCATTGCAGGTCCGTTCTTCCCTGTTGCGCATGGCTTCCGGCGTGAAACCGAGCGACCGGTATGCCTCACCCATGGAGCGTAGCCCATCGATGGTCCGGTGAAACAGCGACCAATCGTCCCTTTGGGCGATGGCGTCCCAGATCGCCTCCACCTCCCGGACCACCATCTCGCAGGGGGCTTCCCGCTGCCAATAGGGCTGCGTCGCCAGGGTGGCGACATCGGGCAACGGCTCGCACGCCCGCAGGGCCTCGATCACCGGGCACCACGCTTCTCCCTGGTAGACATTGCACTCGCCGCTTGCCGCCATGCGGTCGTCACGGGCCCCGCCCACCAGATCGAAGAACGGACGCTGAAACGGCACCTGTGTCTGGTGCATGGCGTCGAAGAAACGGCCTGCCAGGGAACGGGCCTCCTCGGCCTCCCGGGGCGGGTGCAGCCCCAGCCGGGCAAACGTGCGGGCCACCACGGCCCGGTCGAACACGTCCTCGAAGGCGCCGACCCGCCGCTGCAGAGCAACGGCACTGCTCAGCGGTGCCAGGCTGCGCGCCAGCTGCTCCAGGTTCCAGATCATGGCGCCGGGCTGGCGGGCGAAGGCGTAAAGCCCCATGTGGTCGAAATACGCCGCGGTGAACCCCGGATCCATGCGAGGCAGGAAGCGCCAGGGGCCGTAGTCGAAGCTTTCACCGGTAATGACCACGTTGTCGGTATTGAGAACACCGTGGACGAAACCCGCCACCCACCACTCGGCTGTCAACTCCGCGGTGGCGCGGACCACACAGCTCAACAACCCGGCCACGGGATCATCGTCTTCCGCCGCCTCGGGCCAGTACTGCTCGATGCTGTAGTCCACCAGCCGACGCAGCGCATGGTGTTCCCCCAGCAGCTCCAGGCGCTGGAACGTGCCGATGCGGATGTGGCTGTGGGACAGGCGCACCAGCACCGACGAGCGCGTCGGCGAAGGCTCGTCGTGGCGCATCAGCGGTTCGCCGGTCTCGATCAGACTCAGGCTTTTTGACGTATA
>SKYZ01000364.1 GCA_007127625.1 Aquisalimonas sp.
CGCGCCCCCGGGTGGATCGAACAGTACGGGGCCGATACCATAATGCTGATCGGCGGCAGCCTGTATGCGCAGGGGGATCTCACCCGCGCGACGGAGGCGTTGCGGAAGGCCATCGGACGGTAGGGCAATGGATCCTGTCGCCTGACGTAGGGCGGACCTTCAGGTCCGCCGCCCAAGACACGCAGGCCAGGGCGGCTCGATCGAAGCCGGAACTTCAGCCACCGTAGGGCGGACCTTCAGGTCCGCCGTCCAAAGACATGCAAACCAAGGCGGCTCACGGAAGCCTCATCGGCGGACCTGAAGGTCCGCCCTACAGGTCCGCCCTACATCTGCTGCACGGGCAGCGAACCGGAAACGACGATGGCAAAGATCGTACGCGCCAAAGACTACCGCTGGGACGTGCCGGTCAAGGAATACAAGACCGACGGCACCGGCTTCCTGGACATCCACCGGCAGACGCTGCTGGGTGAGAATGCGGGTGAGGAGCGGTTGAACTTCATCACCCGGTATTTCGAGATCCAGCCGGGCGGTTATTCGTCCCTGGAGCATCACGAGCACCCGCATTCGGTGGTGATCATCCGCGGTGCCGGCGAGGTGGTCCTGGAGGACCGCGTCGAGTCCATCGGCCTGCATGACTGCGTGTACATCGCCCCGCACCAGTGGCACCAGTTCCACGCCACCACCGATGAACCCCTGGGTTTCCTGTGCATCGTCGACCGCGACCGCGACCGCCCGCAGGTGCCGACGGAAGAAGAAGTCGAGGAGTTGCGAAAGAACCCGGCGTTGGCGAGGCGGATTCGAGTATGAGGCACCCTACGATAGCCGGAAATGGAGACATCACGTAGACGCGGAAGCGTGGCGCTTCAGGGCCACGCCCCGTTCGCCTTGGGCTTGCGTCGTAGGCGGACCTGAAGGTCCCCCCTACCAGAGCGACTAGAAGCGCCGGTCGCCCGGAGCTATGTGGCCAGAGCAAGTCAGACGTAGGGCGGACTTTCAGGTCCGCCAATACGACGCGGGATACGCCGTGTCCGATTGCATGTGTGGAGAAATTGGGTCGAAAGGCGACCCTTTGACGATCAAGTAAACGCCGAACGATTGGCAGGGAGGCCGATCATGCCGAATTACCGGCGCGCCCGGGTACCCGGCGGTTGTTATTTTTTCACGGTGGTCACCCATCGCCGCCGCCCCCTGTTCCGGAACGAAGCTAATGTCCAGCGGCTTCGCACGGCCATCCGCCGCACGCGCCGGGCGCACCCTTTCCAAATCGACGCCATTGTGATCCTTCCGGACCACCTGCATGCCCTATTGACGCTTCCCGCCGGCGATAGTGACTACGCACGGCGCTGGAAGGTGCTCAAGGCGCTGTTCACCCAAAGCGGGCCAGACCTTCCAGGAGACCGCGTGGGGCGCCCGGGAAAATGCACGGTCTGGCAGCAAAGGTATTGGGAACACTGCATCCGTGACGAGATGGATTATCAGCGGCACATCGATTACATCCATTACAACCCGGTGAAACACGGGTTGGTAGCAAGTCCGGAGCAATGGCCGTACACGAGTTTCCACAGGGCGGTGCAAAGGGGCTTGTATCCGTCAGGATGGGGTTACAGTGAACCGGCCACAATCCAGGGGATGGATTTCGAGTAAGTGGCTTGATGGCAGACATGTACGGCGGACCTGAAGGTCCGCCCTACGTGGGCTTAACCCACGTTCGTTGAGGCGGGGCAGGTCAATCCATCATGTCTACGCCGGATGTGACGCCATCGGGGGAAATCCGCCGCAACCCCGGTGCAGGGGCGCCACCATGCAACATCAAGCCGGCTCGTTGACGGGTTTCCACTTGATGTTGCAGCCCATGCTGGGGAGCTGCTCCGGGTCGACTTCGGTGCCGGTGAGTACGGCGGTGGCGGCGGCGCGGAGGTCGTCGCCGGTGACGGGGGTGTTGTTGCCTGGGCGGCTGCTGTCGAACTGACCGCGGTAGGCCAGCAAGCCATCACCGTCGAAGAGAAAGAAATCCGGGGTACAGGCCGCACCAAAGGCGTGCGCCACTGTCTGATCCGGATCGTGGAGATACGGGAACGGGTACCCCACCCGCGCCTTCTCCCGCCCCATGGCCTCGAAGCTGTCGTCCGGGAAGCGCTCACCATCGTTGGAGTTGATGCCCACCACGGCCAGGCCCCGGGGCATGAATTCCCGGGCAAAACTCGCCAGGCCCCGGGAGATGTGGCGGACGAACGGGCAATGGTTGCACATGAAGACCACCAGCAGGGCGTCGTGGTCGACGAAGTCCTCACTGGCAACGATGTTGCCGTCGGTGTCCAGCAGGCGGAACCGTGGGAGTGGGGTTTCCAGCGGCATCATGCGGGATGCTGTGGCGGCCATGGTGGACTCTCCTGCGTCGGGTGGCCTTGATTCGGTTCTACCTGGGAGGTGCATCAAGATGCACCCTACGTCTCGCCAGGGGCGTGTTCAGCGTTTCCCTAATGATGGCATGGCTGTGGGGCTTCTGCCGTCTTGCGGTGCGGCAAACGTAAACGGCCCGACCTTTCCAGGCCGGGCCGCTTTCTCATCGCTGCCGATGGTATCGGCCGTGATGCGATTTACCGGTGCTCTTCCACCAGGTTCAGCAGGTTCTCCAGCATACGCTCACCGCGCTCGCCGACCATGTCGACGAAGACGTCACGTACCGGTTCCGCCTTCTCGGCGAACGCCTGACGCTCCTCGTCGGAGAGCTCGACGATCTCGGTGCTGCCCTCGTCCTTAATGGTTTCCAGCCGATCGGTGTTGAGCTGCTGCTGCTTGTCGTGGATGTACTCCACCAACTCCTGCCGCGCCTCGTGGACCACATCCTTCAAGTCATCATCGAGGCCGTCCCACCAGTCCCGGTTGCCCATGAACGTGGCGATGAACTGGGCGTGGTTGGCGAAGATCAGGTAGTCCTGCACCTCGTAGAAGGCCATTTCCTCGTGGGCGAACACCGGCTGGATGTTGCCCTCGGCCTGGCCGAGCTGCAGAGCGGAGTACAGCTCACCGTACTCGACGGTGACCGGATCCGCGCCATAGGCCTGGTACGTCTCACGGAGCAGACGGTTGTCCATGGTGCGGATGGCAAGGCCGCTCATGTCTTCCGGCGTACGGATCTCCTGATTGGCGGACCAGACCTGCCAGCCCTCCGGCACCACCGCAATGGGATGCAGGTCGCGGTTGCGGAACGCTTCCTGGAAGTCATCACTCAGCAGGAACTCGTCGGAGTTCAGGATCTGGGTGTTGGTCCATTCATCGTCGGTGAGCACGAAGTTCAGGCTGAAGATCTGGCTCTCCGGCACGGTCCCGCCGAGGAACCCGGACCCGAACGCCAGCTGGATGGCACCGCTCTGAGCGGCATCGTAGATGTCCGTCAGACCGCCGAGCTGCCCGTAGGGGTAGAGCTCGACGCTGACCGCACCATCCGTCTTCTCGTCCATGAGTTCAGCGAACCGCGCCGCGTACTCGTACTGAACACTGCCCTCGATCTCTTCCAGGCCAAACCGCCAGGTCTGGCTCTCGAACGCCGCTGCCTGCGTTCCCGCCGTAACAAGACCCAGCGCTACAGCCGCACAAAAACCCTTTTGCCAGAGCATCGGCACCTCCCGTTTCTACGTTTGAGTTAGTCTCCAAGGGACTCTCGCATTGAGCCTTCTTTAACACTAACACAGCGGAGCGGTCTGTCTATGGCACGGACGATACGCTCGCCTGGCCGCGCCAGACGCACTCTTGCAGGGCAGTGCTGCACTAATGCTGCGCATCCGCATTCCCCTCCGGCGGAAAGTGTGCAAAGCCGTTCAAGTGCGTTATTGTCGAGTCATCGGTAGAAAAAAAACAGCCATTGTGGGAGAGCAGCGGTGAGCAATGGGGCGTCACTCATACGCAGGCCGACAACGGTTCTGGGCAAGATCATTCGCGTGATCGACCGAATCCTGGAGTACATGGAAGCAACCATTGTCGGCGGCTCCGTTGTCATCATGGCGGTGCTCATGGTGACGCACGTGCTGGGGCGCATGTTCTTCCAGGTCGGCGTGCCCGGACGCACCGAGGTGACCGAGCTTCTGATCGTGCTGATCACTTTCGTGGGCGTGAGCTATGCCGTGCGCCGCGCCCGCCACATCAGCATGTCGGCGATCTACGATCAGCTGAAGGGGATCGCCCGCAAGGTATTCATCATCACCATCTGCCTGGTCACCGGGGCGTTGCTGTTCTTCATGGCCTGGGAAGCCGTCGGGTATGTCGAGACCATCTATCGCCGACAGCGCAGTACATCGGCGCTGGGCATCCCGCTCTGGATGATCTACATCTCCATGCCCATTGGCTTCACTCTTGCAGGTGTCCAGTACTGGCTCACGGCGTTCCGCAATCTCACCACCAAGGAAATGTACCGCTCCTTCACGGAGCTGGAAGGCTACGACGAAGTACCGGTGGACGTGCCGGAGGAAGAGCAGGAACAACGATAATCGCCAGCGCCGCCATGCGCTGAGGTTCGAATAACAAGAGGGCGATCTGCATGCTGACCTGGATGGCCATCCTCATGGTAGTCCTGCTCCTGCTGGGCTTCCCCATGATGGTTCCGCTGCTGGCTGCCACCCTGTTCATGATGTTCACCGGCATGACCTTCTTCGGCCCGGATCAGGGCGTCAGCTGGATGTTCTCGGGGGTGGAGCAGTGGGTGCTGGCGGCGGTGCCAATGTTCATCTTCGCCGCGGACATCATGACCAAGGGCCACACGGCCAACCGTTTGCTGGATCTGGTCAGCGCGTTCTTCGGCCACCTCCGCGGGGGCCTGCCCATTACCACCGCGGCGAGTTGCACCCTGTTCGGCGCGGTTTCCGGCTCCACCCAGGCCACCGTGGTTGCCATGGGCGGCCCCATGCGTCCGCGGCTGCTGCAGAAGGGCTACAAGGACAGCTTCACCCTGGCGCTGATCATCAACGCCAGCGACA
>SKYZ01000229.1 GCA_007127625.1 Aquisalimonas sp.
ACCGCCGGGTCGGACAGGGGGCCCACACCGCCGCCCTTGCCGAACAGCCGCACGCGCACACCAAGCCGGGCAAGCGCCTGCGCCAACTCCAGACCGATGATCCCGCCGCCGAACACGGCGACGGAACCGGGTAGATCGGTCCAGTCGAACACGTCGTCACTCACGATCACGCGGTCTCCAACCGGGTCGAACAGGCCTGGTCTGACGGGAACCGAGCCCGTGGCGATCACGATGCGCTCGGCGCGCACGGTCTCGCCGGTGTCGAGCCGCAGGGTGTGCGGATCCTCGAACCGCGCGCACCCCTTCAGGCGCTGAGATGGAGGGATCTCCTCCACCGTGTCGACGACGAAACTGACGAAGCGGTCGCGCTCGCGTCGCACCCGATCCATGACTTCGGCACCGTCGACCCGGGGCGCGCCGGCGTGGACGCCGAAACCTGGAGCCTCGCGCACTGCCTCGGCTGCCTCGGCGGCCGCAATCAGCAATTTCGAGGGCATGCAGCCCACCCGCGCGCAGGTCGTGCCGTAGGGCCCGCCCTCGATAAGCACGACGCGGTCTGTATGCTTGCGCGCCGCGCGATAGGCTCCCATGCCGGCCGTGCCCGCTCCGATGATGGCGATGTCTACGTTTTGCATGGCTCAGTCCACCCTCATTTGCTCCTCCGGGAATGAACTCACGTCCATACTGCGGGCCGTGAGGGTATTGATCTCGACACCGGGTACGGACTCCTCAACCAGAGTGAGTGCCTCACCACGCGGGCGTCTGTACGTAGGCGTACCAAGAGGGTGTTGACCGAATCATGTCTTGAGGACACGTAGCAGGCCCCGGCTCCGCACGCTCGATGCGCCGGGGGCGAACCAACGTCCATCCGTGAAACCCCTTATTGTGGGCGCTCCCGCACTGGCATGTGATAGACAGCAGAGATTTCTCAGGAGACGACCACCATGCGCGCACGTTTTCTCGCCCTGGCCCCTGCAGCCGCCCTCGCCATCCCGACAATGGCAGCTGCGAACACACAGCTGCCGGTCACGGAGCCCGTACTGCTGCCGCTGGAGCCATCAGCGTACGAAGACGACATGCAGTCCGGTGGGCCGTCGAAGGACGGAATTCCTTCCATCGACGAACCCGAGTTCTGGTCCGCCGACCGCGGGGACGAATACCTGGACCCCGGCGATCGCGTCATCGGCGTGTATCGTAATGGGGAGGCGCGCGCCTACCCCCAGCGCATTCTGGTCTGGCACGAGATCGTCAATGACACCATTGGCGGCGACAATGTCGCGGTGACGTACTGCCCCCTCACCGGCACCGCACTGGGATTCAAGCGCGGCGAGACGGAGCTCGGCGTCTCCGGCCGACTGGTGAACAGCAATCTGATCATGTTCGACCGGGATACGGAGAGTTTCTGGCCACAGATCCTCGGCGCCGCCATCAACGGCCGCCACAAGCGGCACGGGTTGGAGGAATTCCGCGTCTTCTGGACGACGTGGGAACAGTGGCGCGAGCGGCACCCGCAGACGGAAGTGCTGACCACCGACACCGGCTATGTACGGAACTACCGCCATGACCCCTACGGCGAGTACAACCCGGTCTCCGGGTACTACGAGCCCAACAGTGATCGAATCTTCCCTGTTCAGCACGAGGACGATACTTACGCCCCCAAGCACGAGATATTCGGCTTCCGCACAGGTGCCGGCGCTATCGCCGTGGACATGGACCACCTTGCGGACGAAGGGGTACTGACCCTTGAGCACGGCGAGCACAACTACCTCGTGCTCCACGACGACGGCCTGGGCACCGCCTGGGTGTTTCGTGGGGACGAATCCATCGCTGCTCCGCAGGACGTCACCTTCAGTCCTGCGGGTCCGGAGCACACCGATCTGGATGACCTCGAGCAGGTCAACGGCTTCGAGGCCATGTGGTTCGCCTGGGCGGCGTTCTATCCGGAAACCAGGTTGATCAACGGGCAATGACACGCTGGATCGCTGCCGGCATCGGGTTCCTGTACGGCGCCATCTATCTGATCGGGGTCGGTGATCTGACCTTCGACAGGGGGGCCGACTGGTTCCTTCAGACGGGTGTCGTGAGCCTGGAACGCATTACCAGCATGCGCTCGCCGTTCCTGTTCGAGGGGATTGCCCTGGCGGAAGCGGGCTGGTGGGTCATCCTGGTCAGCCCACTGAACCTGCTGCTGGCCGTGATACTCGGGGTGCTGCTCGCGGTGAACCTCCACGGTGCGATTACCCTCTGGCGCGAGCCCCGCGCCTGCGGGCTCTCCAGCGCAGGCAGTGCCAGCAGCGCCGTGCCGGCCCTGCTGGCCGGATCGGCGTGCTGTGCACCCAGCCTGCTGCTCCTGCTCGGCATGCCCAGCCTGGGCGTGCTGGCTGCTTTTTTCGGCTATCTGATCCCGGTATCCATCATCACCCTGGTGGCATCAAGGGTGTGGCAGCGCCGCCTGGGGGCTCCCAGGTTCCTCGAATCCGCCTCCCATGCGCAACGTGTGGGGGCGTGACTCACAGGCGCTACACCGTCTTAAAGCCCGCGGAATCGATGCGCCAGGCGTCATGAAGCCCATGATCCGGGCCCTTGTCCAGTCGCGTAGCGTAGGACGCCGCGGCCGGGCTGCCCGGAGGCCAGGTGCGATGAAACCAGTCATCCCATGCCTCCGTTGCCCAGGACACCGCCATCGCGTCACAGAACACGCCGACGGACTGCGTCCCGTACAGACGGCTTTCTTCCGGGCACGGCGTGCTGCCTATGCGGGTGATCACACCACGGCGATCCCCGCGGAAATTCGGCATGCCCGCCGAGCCGTTGTTGATCACCAGCCCGGCGCCGCCATCCAGCGGAAAACGCTGGATAAAGGGCAGACAGGTGTGACTGCAGGCGAAAAGATCCACCCGCGCGCGCCGGAACCAGGCAGCCATCGCCGCTGGCGTCTCTCCGCGAGACGGCATGTTCTCCACCGCGAACCCCCACCCCGCGAGGGACTCCGGATCACCGTGAATGATGCCTGCACGCACACCATCCACTTCGGCAACCATCTGGCGCGGCAATTGCCCTACGGCTTCCACATGACCCGGAAACCCGGCCGCAGCGCTCTGCAGACGCTGCATGATGGCATTGGAGCGGGCCACGGTGGCGTCATCCACCCATTCCGGATACGCGCAGCCGCAGCCGGCATCGCCGTCGGGTGAACCGAGTTCCGCCTCGACGTTGCCCTGAAGGGCAATGTGTCGCAGGACGTCGGTGTTGATGCGGTCGAACGTCCGGTGGTCGACGTTGAACCAGTTGAAGTCACCATTGAAGACGAGTGTCGGTGCAGGCCGCCCCTGCTCCACCTCCGCGGCCGCCAGACGCAACACGGCGTCCAGCGCCGCCGTATTGCCGTAGAGCCCACCGATCACGTAGATGGTCTCGGCGACGAGATCGGTCCTGCCCGCAAGGGTGGCAGGGTCGGTGCGATAGTGCAGCGGACAATGGCGACCCGGCGCGCTCATGCGATGCCTCCGTTGTCCGTTCTTCTGACTGGCCGCTGCCCCAGGGCGAAGGCTGCCATGCCGCCCGAAAGGATTGCCACCGTCACCACCAGCAGCTTGCTGTAACTGTGCTCCAGCCCTGTCAGCAGTCCAATCCAGCCGATGTACCCCGAATCCTCGAGAAAATAGAGGCCCGAGCCGGCGATGGCCAGAACGAAGGCCAGCAGCAGGCTCCAGCGGGCGACCTCGCGCCCCATGAGGATGCAGAAGACGATCACCGGGGCCAGGAACAGGGATGCAGTGCCACTGACAGCCACGGCTGCGAACAGATCGTCCGTGCCCACCAGCACCAGGACCAGCCCGCCCAGGGCGGTGAGCACCATGGCCAGCCGACCGGCGCCCGTGGACCGTTGCCCCAGCCCCATGTCCACCACCGCCAACTTGGCGGTGCTGGAGTACACGGAGTCCATGGTCGAGGCTGCGGAGAGCACCAGCGCCACCGCGAGGACAAGCATGGCCGGCCCGCCCAGGAGTGGCTCAAGGGACGCCAGGAAGCCGCTCTCGCCCGCCGCGTTCAGCCCGGCGAACACGCCCAGAAGCCCGAACGCCAGAATGCACAGGGACGACAGCCAGAAGGCGTGCAGAAAGCTCCGCCGCGTGGTGCGTCGATCAGCGATGAAGCCCCGATCCATCATCACCGGATCGTGGAGCGGATAGCTGAGCACCTGAAGCAGCGCCACCGCCAGCAGGATCCACCCGGGGCTGGTGATCTCCGGGCTGCTGAATACCACGGCGGAGGCGCTGAACTGTGGGTGCACCAGCACCAGCCCCAGCAACAGCAACAGGGCCCCGGCCAGTAGCACCATCTGCAGCGCATCCGTGCGCAGGGATGCGCGCAACCCGCCGAATGCGGAATACGCCAGCGTGACACCTGCCACCGCAATGGTGGCCACCGTGCTCATCTGCTCGCCGGCAGCAGAAAAGACGATGCCGATGACCAGCAGGTTGGCGAAGACTTCGCTGAGCAGCCGCAGACTGATCAACAGGTTGAAGCACCAGGTGCCGGCCCGCCCGAAACGCTGAAACAGGAACGCCTGGACACTTGTGACTCCGTGCCAGAAACGCAGTCGGTCGGTGATCAACCAGCCGGTCAGAAAGGAGCCGTAATAGGCCGTGTAGGCCAGCACCCCGGCAATGCCGAAGAAGTAGCCCAGGATCCCGGCATTGAGCAGTGACCGCGCGAAGATCCAGGTGGTGACCTGCGAAAGCGTCAGGGTCAGCACACCGGGCGGTTCGCCGGTGTCGGTCCAGCCGCGGAAAAACCCGTCGGCGGTACGCACCCTCGGCGCAAGCGCCACGCTGGCAACGGCCAGAAGAACCAGGATTGCGGTCAGAGCCGGAACATTGAGACTGGTCAAGTTCATCCCCCCGTGCGATCAGTCAGGGGCACAGCTTAAGCGGGCCACCGGGGGCTGGGAATACGGAGTTCCCGA
>SKYZ01000068.1 GCA_007127625.1 Aquisalimonas sp.
AGTCGTAGCGCGGCCGGGCGGAGCCGAACCAGCTGCCGCGGATGCCGCGCTCCTCGGCGGGCAGGGACAGGGTGCGGATGGTGGTCATGTCCTCCCGCGGGGCAACGCCCACCACGATCACCGTGCCGCCCTTGCCGAGGCTGGCGTAGGCCTGCTCGGCCACCTGGCCGCGGCCGACGCACTCGAAGGCATAGTCGGCGCCGCCCCGGGTGAGTTTGCGGATGGTCTTGGCAGTCTTTTCATCGGCGACCACCACGTCCGTGGCACCGAACTCCCGGGCCGTGGCCAGCTTCTCTTCGGACATGTCCACGGCAACGATCTGCCGGGCGCCGGCGATACGGCAACCCTGGATGACGTTGAGGCCGACGCCGCCGGCGCCGAAGACCACGGCAATGCTGCCCGGCTCCATCTGTGCGGTGTTGAACACGGCGCCGACGCCGGTCATCACGGCGCAGCCCACCAGGGCGGCACGGTCCATCGGCACGTCTTCGGTCACCGGTACGACATTGTTCACGTGCAGCGTGGCGTACTCGGCCATGACACCGCAGCCGGAGAAGATGTTGAGCGCGTTGCCGTCGCTGTCGTGGGTGCGTACGGTGCCGTCGGGCAGGGTGGTGAGTGCGGAGTTGACGGTCTCGCACAGCACCGGGCGGCCGGCGTTGCAGTAGCGGCAGGTGCCGCACATGCTGACGAAGGAGGTGATCACCCGGTCGCCGATCTGGAAGTCGGTGACGCCTTCGCCCACCTGGACGATTTCACCGGCGCCCTCGTGGCCAAGCACCAGCGGCGGAGGAAAGGGGATGACGCCGGTGGCCGCCGAGAGGTCGCTGTGGCAGACGCCGCAGGCGTGCAGTTTGATCATCACCTCGTTGCGGCGCGGGGCCTCAACCTGAATTTCCTCGACGCCGACAGGCTGGTTCCAGTCGCGGCACACGGCGGCTTGGGCGGTCTGGGTCATGGCGCTTTATCTCCTGAGTGTGAATCATTTTTGTAAAGTGTATCAGCTTGTCTCTGGCCTTTGTACAGGTGGCGGTTGCACTGGCGGGCCTGAGGTCGGATCATTCTGCCTCGGATTCAACGCCCCGGGTCGGTGGCTCCGATCCGCGCGCGGCGAGACGGCCGCTCTTCGCTCACAACCTTGTCCATCAGTACTGGAGCGCTCCATGAGCAACATCAAGAAAGTCGTGCTGGCCTACTCCGGCGGCCTGGATACCTCGGTCATTCTCGAGTGGCTGAAGGACACCTACAACTGCGAGGTGGTGACCTTCACCGCCGATCTCGGCCAGGGCGAGGAACTGGAGCCGGCGCGACAGAAGGCGAAGCAGTTCGGCGTGAAGGAGATCTACATCGACGATCTCCGCGAGGAGTTCGTGCGGGATTTCGTTTTTCCCATGTTCCGTGCCAACGCCATCTATGAGGGCGAGTACCTGCTCGGGACCTCCATTGCGCGGCCTTTGATCGCCAAGCGGCAGGTGGAAATCGCCCGCGAGACGGGTGCCGACGCCGTGGCGCACGGCGCCACCGGCAAGGGCAACGACCAGGTGCGCTTCGAGCTGGGCTACTACGGGCTGGAACCCGGTATCAAGGTGATTGCCCCGTGGCGCGAGTGGGACCTGCTCTCCCGGGAGAAGCTGCTGGCCTACGCCGAGGAGAAGGGGATTCCCATCGAGGGCAAGAAGGAAGGCGGTTCGCCGTATTCCATGGACGCGAACATGCTGCACATTTCCTACGAGGGCGGCGTGCTCGAGGATCCCTGGGCCGAGGCCGAGGAATCCATGTGGAAGTGGTCGGTGGCGCCGGAGGCCGCGCCCGATAAGCCGCAGTACGTGGAGCTGACCTTCGAGCGGGGGGACTGTACGGCCATCGATGGCCAGGCGATGAGCCCGGCGGGCATTCTGTCGAAGCTCAACGAGCTGGGGGCGGCCCACGGTATCGGCCGGCTGGACATTGTCGAGAACCGCTACGTGGGGATGAAGTCCCGCGGCTGCTACGAGACCCCCGGCGGCACCATCCTGTTGAAGGCGCATCGCGGCATCGAGTCCATCACCCTGGACCGCGAGGCGGCCCACCTGAAAGATGAGCTCATGCCCCGCTACGCCAAGCTCATCTACAACGGCTATTGGTTCAGCCCGGAGCGCGAGGCGCTGCAGGCGGCCATCGACCAGACGCAGCAGACGGTCAACGGTGTCGTGCGGGTGAAACTCTACAAGGGCGCCGTGTCCGTGGTTGGCCGCAAGTCCGAGACCAACAGCCTGTTCGACGAGCGCATCGCGACCTTCGAGGACGATGCCGGGGCCTATGATCAGAAGGACGCCGAAGGCTTCATCAAGCTCAATGCCCTGCGCTTGAAGCTGCATTCCCGGAACCGCGGCTGATTCGCCGTTGCCGCGGCAGGAACGAGACGCCCTTGCGGCGCCGGGCCGGCGCCGCGGGCGATTCCGCTGTTACGCTATAGGTTGATGTTGCAGGGCAATTCAGGATACAACCTGACCGGTCCGAAAGAATGCGGTTCCGGCAAATAACGATAAGCGAAAGGGAGTATTCCATGATTCGCGAGGCGTCCGACGAGCGCTCCCGCGTCCAGCGGACAGGCGGGAGCGAGTCTGGGTATGACTGAGACCCCGGAGGTCGGGGGGCCAGAGGCTCCGCTGCAGCAGGCGGTGACCAACCCGTCGCCGTGGGCCGCGTCGGTCGGCAGTGATCTGACCCGTATCCGTCGCTACCATCAGGTCGGTCATCGCGGAGTGATCGTGTCCATGCTGGTCGCCGTTGCCGTGGCGGCCGCGCTTGCGGGTCTTGTTCCGTGGCAATGGGTTGCCGCCTGGCTGGCGACATTCCTGGTCATCGGCGCGGTCCGCCTGGTTGTGTTCCGTCACGTCGCCCATCGGGTGCCGGAGGGAGCGTCCCTGCGCGGATGGGGGCATTGGGCCGTGGTCCTGAGCCTGATTCAAGGGCTCGCATGGCTTCCCCTGATGTGGTTCGCGCATATCGCTGATGCGGTATCAGTGACCCTGTTGCTGGGTCTGGTGTTCGGTCTCTTTGCCACCGGTATCGTCTCCATCATGGGCTTGTATCCGCCCGTGTACTGGGCGTATGTCCTGCCTCTCGTGCTCGGAGCCTTTGTCTGGCTCATGGCGATGCCCGACCGTCATCCCTTCGCTGCCCTTGCTTTCCTGGTGGCCGCGGGCTTCATGCTGCGCGGCGCCATCGACAGCAGTCGCCAGTTGCGCCGCAGCGTGACACGGCGCCGGGAGACCAGCGAACTTGCGCAGCGTCTGGGCCTGGCCAAGCGCCGGTTCCAGTCGACCCTGGCGTCCATCGGCGATGCCGTGATTACCACCGGCCCCGATGCCCGTGTGGAATACATGAATCGCGCCGCTGAACAGTTGACCGGCTGGACGGAGGAGCAGGCGTCGGGACGCCATCTCGCCAGCGTTCTTGCTCTGGTGGAAACGGCGCCGAGCCAGTCCTTGACGGTACTGATCGAGACCTGCCTGGCCCGGGGCGCCCAGGTGAATCGCGACGAGGATGCCCGCCTGGTACCGCGGGGCGGCGATGGCGAAGAACGGCTGGTGCAGATCGGTATCTCCCCGCTGCAGGATGAGCCGGGCGAAGTGCGTGGTCTGGTGGCCGTGATCCGGGATGTAACCGAGCTCCGTGGCATGGCCCGGCAGGTATACCACCAGGGCCTGTACGATGCCCTGACCGGCCTGCCGAACCGTCCCGGTTTCCAGGCGGTTCTTCGCGAGGTGCTCACCGATCCTGCACGGCGGGAGCAGCCAGCTGTGATCTGCTGGCTGGATCTGGATCGGTTCAAGCTGGTGAACGACGCCTGTGGACACGCCGCCGGTGACGAAATGTTGCGACAGATAGCCGGGCAGATGCTGGTGCAGCTGCCGGAGGGCGCCACGCTGGCACGCATGGGTGGCGACGAATTCGCCCTGCTGTTGCCGGGATACACTCTTGACCGGGCCACGACACTGGCCGAACGGATCCGCGATGAGATCGCCAGGTTCCGTTTCCCCTGGGCGGACCGGGTCTTCAACCCGGGGGTCAGCGTGGGTGTGGTGCCGGTCACGGCACGGGATGGTGTCGGTGCCATCCTCGCGGCGGCGGATACGGCCTGCTACATCGCCAAGGAGCAGGGCAGCAACCGGGTGCACGTGGCCGATCCCGACGACATGACCCTGGCGGACCGTCACGGCCAGGTGGAGTGGGCAGCCAAGGTACAGAACGCGCTGGATGAGAACCGCTTCCGGTTACGTTACCAGCGACTGGAAGCGCTGCAGCCGGACCTGCCGGCCAAAGTGGAATTCCTGCTCACCATGATCGACGACGACGGCGCCCTGGTGGGGCCGGCACAGTTTCTGCCCGCAGCTGAGCGCTTCGGTCTCATGCCTGCTCTGGACCGTCACGTGGTGCACATGGCGATGAATGTCGTCGTCGAGGGGCCGCGGGAACTGGCGGGTGTGGACCAGTACGCCATCAATCTGTCCGGGCAGTCCATCAATGATCCGGAGTTCCTGGGCTTCGTCCTGGAGGCAATCCGGGAGATCGGCGTGGATCCCACGCGGCTGTGTTTCGAGATTACGGAAACGGCGGTGATCAGCAACATGAGCAGGGCCCAGGCCTTCATCGCCCGCCTGCGCGAGCAGGGCTGCCGCTTTTCCCTGGATGATTTCGGCAGCGGGCTGTCCTCCTTCGGTTATCTGCGGGCGCTGCCGGTGGACTGCCTGAAGATCGACGGCCAGTTCGTTCGCCACCTGGCCACGGATCAGGTGGATCAGAGCATGGTCCGGTGTATCAATCAGGTGGGCCATACCATGGGCATGCTGACCGTTGCCGAGTTCGTGGAGGATGCCGCCGCCCTGGAGCGCGTACGCGCCCTGGGGGTCGACTATGCCCAGGGCTACGCGGTGCATCATCCAGTGTTGTTATCCTGATCACGGACAGAGAGCGTGA
>SKYZ01000219.1 GCA_007127625.1 Aquisalimonas sp.
AAGCTGCGCTTCCTACCCTGCGCTCGGGGCTGGCCTGGCGACAGCACATCCCTGTGCTGGCGCCAGGTCGCTTCATCCTTGAAGCGACCCCGTTCGGGGCGGGTCGCCCTGCGCTCCGGCGCAACGCAAGTCGGCGCCGTGATCATCCCCGCCCCGGACCCCACCGCGATATGACGCACGCAAGATGTGATCACCGGCTTATCGCCGGTACATCCACAATCCGCCGCCAGCGATGAGCATCAGCGGTCCGCCGATGACCAGCAGGTACCACTCCAGGGGCTGGCCGGTACGCAGGCGGTAGGCGCTACCGGCGGCGATCCAGGGCTGCTCGCCCTCGGTGAGAATCCAGGACACCGGGGCATCCAGTGACTCCTCTACGGCCAGCACCGGCAGCCAGTCGGCGTCGTGCTCGATGTCCCCGCGGTTGTTCAGAGGCGCATGCCAGACACCGTCGTCGCTGCCGGTGTAGAGCGTATCCGCGGTAACGGCCATGCTGAGGATGCGGCGGTCGCCGATGAGGCCACTGACGCGCTGCCAGTCGTCGTCGGGGGTGGTCTGGCGGAAGAGCCCCTGGTCGGTGCCGGCGAGCACGGTGCCGTTGCGCAGCTGCTGGAAACTGAGCACTTTTACTGCCTCCGGCAGCCCGTCACTGGCCGCCGTCCAGGCGTCGTCGTCACGGTCGTAACGATGAACGCCGGCTTCGATGCTGCCACTGCGTAGCAGGGTCTCGCCGTCGTGGCTGCTGCTGAGTACCCGGTAGACGATGGCGTCCTCGTCCGGGCGGCCCAGGAATTCCCAGCTGTCGGCCGTGTCCCGTGGTCGTTGCCAGATGCCGGCGTCCCCGGCGGCATACAGGAAGTCGTCATCCAGCGTGAGGTGGGCGATACGGCCCGACGGCGCATCGTCGCCTGCGGCCTCGTTCCAGGTGTCGTCCTCCAGGCGCAGGATGCCGTCGGTGGTACCGGCGTGAAGCTGGCCGTCGACGCTCAGGAGCACGGTGCTGCGGGCGTCGGCGGGGAGGTCGGCGCGGGATTCCCAGCCATCGCCGGTGTGCGCCTGGACGTCACCGTCCTGGGAAGCGAGCAAGGGGCCCTCCTGCCACCAGGTCATGGCCGTGACGTGCTGACCGCGGGCCGGGTCGTCGGCCTGCCAGCGCGGCTCCATGGGATAACGGGCCACGGTCAGAAGGGCCAGCGCGCCTGCGGCGATCATGATGACTGCGAGCGGTTTCCAGGACATTGGCGTTCGGTCCTTGCGTTGCGTGAGCCCCAGTATGCCACCCCTTCCACTCCTGTGATCCATGACACTTTTCGCCTTGCCTGATTTCGCTACGGTGACGCTTTGATTTGCCATGGAGCCCAATGGTTTGGCTGCAAAACTTCGCGTGTTGCCGTTGCTTCTCCCCGCTGTCGTGACCTCGGTGCTGCTGGCGTCTGCGCCGGCAGCGGCGGAGGCACCCGATGCGCCCGGTGGACCGGCGCTGGACGAGAAGGACTGCCGCAGCCTGGTGGCGCTGTATCGCTCCTTGCGGGATGAGGGTGTGGAGCCCGATGAGGCGCCGGCGGCTGCAGTCGGGGAGGCGATTCTGGATCGTCCGGGCTGTGGCGAGACGCGTGGTGCTCTGCAGGAGGTGCGTCGCGGCAGTGGCGTGAACCCCTGGGACGAGCGTTCCCCCGGCGGTTTCGGTGCAAGCGGTACGGAGCAATGAGCGGCGTGCGGCTGATGGTGCTGACGCTGCTGATGGCATGCCTGATGGCGGCCGCCGGGCAGCGGGATTTCGAGCCCATTGGTGAACGCGACGAGGAACTGCCGCGCCTGCCGGCGGCAGAGCGTCAGCACGTGGAGGACTGGGTGCAGGAGCTGATTCGCTCCTGGAACGGCCGCGGGCTGGCGGACTACCTGGCGCCGTCGTTCCCGGAGCGGCAGCGGTTGCTGGATGCCGTTGAGGAACAGGTGCCCCCCGACGCGCGCCTCCGCCTGCTGGCCGTGGGGCCGATGCGTGTCGTGGATGAGGAACGGGACGCGCAGGCGATCACGCGGACGGTGCGGGTTGCCGTGCGGCTTCAGGTAGAGAGCTCGGGCGAGGACGGTAGCCTGCAGCAGCGCGAAGGGCGACAGGATCTGCTTGTTCGATGGGTGCGAGAACTGCCGCAATGAGGCTCGGGCTGCTCATCGGCCTGGCGGTCTCGTCGTTGGCACACGGCGGCGAGTCGCCGGACTGGAGTGTCCGCGGCGATACCACCAGCCGCATCGAGTACTTCGACACCAGCGGCGACCGCCGTCTCGGCGGTTACGCCGAGGACGGCCTGCACGCCTACCAGGAGCTCAACCTCGGCGTCAGCCGCGACACCGGTGAAGGGCAACGCTGGGATCTGGACCTCTCCGGTGTCCTCAGCGGCTCCGACTACAGGACCCTGGAGGACGGGGCGCACCTGGAGCACGTGCGCCTGAGCTATGAGAATGCCGGTGTGCCGGTACCCTATCGCCTGGATCTTGGTGATCAGCGCGCCCGCTTCAGCCGCCTCACTCTTGATCAGGACCTCCGCGGGGTGCGACTGGAAACGCAGCCGCAGCTGGGCCGCACGGATCACTCCCTGGTGTGGGTCTCGGGCGCCTACCGGCGGCACTGGTACGGAGATAACGAAGCGCTGGCGCCATGGCGGGTGGCTCCGGAGGGGGACTTCCACGGGGCGTCCTGGCTAATGGCCGACCCGGTGTTCGGGAATCTCTCGCTGAACCTGGCTCATCATGACCAGACGGCGTTCACCGGTGCGGAGGACACGCACCTGGTGACCAGTCTTGCACTTTCCCGGGAGTTCCAGCTGCTGCATCAGCAACTGGACGCCGAAGCGGAGTGGGCGCGCCTGGAAGGGGACAAGTGGTCCGGCGCACACCAGGATCCGGAGCGTTCGGTGCGGGATCGAGGCTGGCATGCCCGGGTCAGCGGTCGCGACGAGCTGTTGCCGCTGCCGCTGGACTACGCCCTGCGCTACGCGTACCACGGCGAGGACTTTCAGCCCGCCGGTACGGACGTGGTGCGGGATAGCCGCACCCTCGGCGCCTCTGCCGGCCTCAGCCTGAGCCAGCGTGCCCGTCTTCAGGGACGGTACAACCGCTACGTGGACCGGGCCGCCGGTCTCAACCCGGTGCGTGTTGACGAGCACGGCATGGAGTTGGCCATGCCCTTCGCGGTGGGGCCGGTGACGAGCCGCCAGACCCTGGACGTGAGCCACCGCGAACGCGCCGACCGTCAGGGCAACATCGATCAGCTCACCCGCCGTGCCAGCTGGGATATGCGCCTGCCGCTGGCGGCCACCCAGGAGGCGCAGATCGAACTCTTCTGGCTGGATCTGGATGATCGTGCCACAGATGCACGGGACCGTCGCGATCGCCGGCTGACCCTGGCCCAGGAGAGTCGGTTCCGCGTGGGTGAGCTGGACATCACCGCCGCGCCCGGCGTGGCCTATCGCAGCCGCGACGGGCACCTGGAGCAGCACACCCTGAATCCCACGCTGTCCCTGGCCGCCGCCGGTGCCCTGCACGAACTCGGCGTTGCCCTCGGCTACCGTCGCCTGGAGCGGCCCGGGCTGGTGGCGCCGGATACGGAGGAGTATCACCTGGCCATGGACTGGCGGTACCGGCGGGATCGCCACGTGCTGGGGCTGGAGTACGAGCACCAGCTCACCGAGGCCCGTTCCGGTGAGGAACTCGACCTCTGGCGCGCCGGTCTGTTCTGGCGGTACGACTTCTCCCGCGGCAGCCTCTGACCCCCGTGCAAGGGCTGGCGCGGTTGCCCCCTCCGCACGCCCGGACTACAGTGCGCGGACACAAGTCTCGAGGGTTCCTTCATGCAGGACTGGGAAGGCCGGGCCGCCCCGGAGCCGCAGCAGCCGCCACCGCCGCGACGTCCCGCCGGACCGTCGATGCTGCCGCCCGTAATTCTCACATTGCTGATCGTCAATGGCGCGATGTTCCTGGCGCAGGGGGTGATGGGGCAGTGGCTGCTGGCCAATTTCGCCCTCTGGCCGCTGGGTGCGCCCGACGCGATGATGACCCGCATGGGCCTGGAGGAGGTGCCCTCGTTTCAGGTCTGGCAGCTGCTGACCTACGGTTTCCTCCACGGCGGTACGCTTCACATCGCGGTGAACATGTTCGCCCTGTGGATGTTCGGGGTGGCGCTGGAGAATCTCTGGGGATCGCGCCGGTTCGCGTTCTATTTCCTCTTCTGCGTGATCGGTGCCGGACTGATCCAGCTGGTCGTTGCCACCAATGCGGCGGCGGACGGCAGCGTCTATCCCACCGTGGGCGCCTCCGGCGGGGTCTTCGGCATTCTGCTGGGCTTCGGCATGATGTTCCCCAACCAGCGCATCATGCTGCTGATTCCGCCGATTCCCATGAAGGCCAAGTACTTCGTGGTGGCCTACGGCGCCTTCGAACTCTGGGCAGGCGTCACCGGCTCACTGTCCGGCATCGCCCACTTCGCGCACCTGGGCGGCATGGTGTTCGGTCTGCTGCTGATTCTTTACTGGCGCAAGACGGGCAGCTTCATCAAGCGTCGCCCCGGGCCGTTCTGACACGGCCGTTTTCGCAAGGATGAAGGCGGACCTGAAGGTCCGCCCTACGCCTGAAGCACGGAAAAGGGCACGCCCGCCGTAGGGTGCATCTTGTGCAGAACATGCCGCCCAAGGCGGCCGGGTCCGCGGCTTTCATGGTGCATCAAGATGCACCCGACGAAACCCGAAGGTCCCCCTACGCCTGGTTCAAGAGGCAGGGTGGACCTTCAGGTCCACCCTGCGCGTGCTTCCCGCCCGCGCCGGCTCACGCCTCCTGCGCTTTTTGTTGCCGCCATTCCCGGACCCTGATGGCTGCGTTCTCCACCAGCGAATACGCCGCCGGAATCACCACCAGCGTCAGCAGCATGGAGGAGATCATGCCGCTGATGATGGCAATGGCCAGCG
>SKYZ01000348.1 GCA_007127625.1 Aquisalimonas sp.
AACTCTACCTGGCCTTCGCGGCGGCAGCCAACGACCCCCTGGTCGGCCCGGTCATGAAGCGGGTCAACAACCGGCGCATCCAGTTCATGGTGGATTGCTACCTCGCCATGGGCCTGGATTTTGCCGAGGCCCGGCAGCGCGCCGTGCTGGCCTACTCGGTGTATCTCGGCACGCTGCAGATGCGCCGTGACGCCCCGGAGACCATCCCCGCTGGGCCGGAGTTCGAGGAGTACATGGATTACATTAGCATGGTCCTGATCCCCGGCTTCCTGCCGGAAGGACACGGGCTGACGGGACAGAAAACCGGCTGATCGAGGGTCGGCAGGAGCGCCGATACCACAGGGAGGAGAGCGAGATGTTGTTCAGGATGCTGTTGCTGGCCTGTGTGCTGTTGAGCCCGAGCCTGGTTGCCGCGGACGACGTACGGGAAATCCGCGGGGTGGAGTTGCCCCTGGAAATCACGGTTAATGAGACGCAACTGACGCTGAACGGCGCGGGGGTGCGCTCCCGCTTCTTCGTCCGCGTGTATGTGGGTGCCCTCTATACCGCCGAGTCCGTGACCGATGGCGATACGGCCATCCAACTGGACAGCCCGCGCAGGATCCATCTGGCCATGCTCCGGGACGTGGGTCGGGATACCATGGTCGATGCGCTCGAGGACGGCCTGGATGATGCCATGACGGATGAGGAGCGAGAGCGTCACGCGGACAATATCGAGGCCTTCAAGGACATGTTCCCTGGTGATTTCCAGGAAGGCTACCGGGGGGACATCGATGCCATTCCCGGGGAAGGCCTGGTGGTGACCATGAACGGCGAGGAGCTTGGCCGCATCGACGACGATGACTTCGCCCGGTTCGTCCTGGCCATCTGGCTGGGTGACAAACCGGCGGACAGCGCGGTGAAGCGGGGCATGCTGGGCGAGGGCTGACGCCTGACCCGCGTGTTCCCGGGGTCAGTCAGGGCGCTCTGCCGCGTGCCGGAGCGCCTGTTCCAGGATCTCCATGGACGCCGCTCCGGGGAAAACACGGCCCGACACCACCAGCGCCGGGATACTGGTGATTTCCAGCTCCTGCGCTGCCTCCACGTGGGAGAGAAACAGTTCCACCGGCTCCGGAGTTCCCCAAGCCATCTCTACCAGGTCCCCGACGCCGTGGGCCTGCGCCACCGCACGAACCACGTCCGGCTCACCCAGATTGCGTGCCTCGCCGAAGACCGCGTGAAACAGCGCCAGGTGCAGGTCCAGGAATGCGTCCCGGCGGTAGAGCTGCACGGCCTGAGCGAGCAGAAGCGCGCGGCGGGTATTGACCGAGAACGTCCGCGGTCTCCAGGGAAGTCCGTCATCATGGATCATGCCCAGAAGGGTGTCATCGCGGTGCGTCATCGTCTCGGCCTGGCTCAGGGCACGACCGCTTGCCGGAGTATCCGGGTGCAATTCGAGAAAGCGCCAGAGAATGTCCAGGTCGTGCCGGTGCCCAAGCTCCTTCAGTCGATGGGTGGCCACGTAGCAGAAGGGGCAGTTGTAGTCGGCGAACAGGGTGAGGGGCACCGTGCCGGGGCTGGTTTCGCTCATGGTCTGCCGTCGCGTTGCGGGACTGGCGGGAGTGTACAGGTTTCGCCCTCGGTGGTGCAGCCGTTCAGCGTTCCAGGTGCAGACTGGCACGGCGGTTCGCCGCCCGGCCGTATGCCGTCGCGTTGTCCTCCGAGGGGCTGGCTTCGCCGGCGCTTGCGACGGTGATACGGTCCGGCTCGACGCCCCGGTCCTCGAGATAATCCCGGACTGCCGCCGCCCGCGCTTTGCCGAGCCGGCGGTTGTAGTCTGCATCGCCGGTGCTGTCGGTGTGGCCGGTCACGGTAATGGTGCCGTGCTCGTCCTCGAGGGTGTCGACGAACTGCTGTAGATGGTCCTTCTCCGTGCGGGTGAGGCCGGTATCGTCGAACACAAAGTGCACCGGCCGGTCATCTTCGTCGGTGACCCGCCCGTTGTCGTTGGCCGGCTCCTGCTCGTCACCCGCCGCCTCCGGGGGCGGGGGAGTCTGGCCATGGCGGGCCAGTACGTCGCTGCCGGGTGGTGCCGGACGGCTTCCGGTGACCAGGTTGCGGACGCCGGCGGCGACCGTGGGGCTTCCTGTCTGGCTGGCCACCGGCGCTGCCGTTCCGTTGCCGGTATCCAGCGGGGGCTGCTCCGCTGTCGGGTGCAGGTTTCCGGCGCAGTCGAGATACCTCTGGTAGACGGGCCGGAAGCCGGCATTGCTCAGTGCCAGCGCGACGGCTTCCCCGGGTGCATGCCAGTCCTCGAAGGCGATCACCGGCCGCTGGCCCCGCTCCAGTTCCTGCAGCACGCGATTGGCCATGGCGTGATTCAGCAGGAAGGTGCGCGGGTCTTCCAGGGCGCGGGTAAAGCCGACGCGGCGCAGGGAGCCGTTGCGCCACTCCGTGGGCTCGGACCACAACTCCACGGTGCGGCTGTTGCGGGGCGGTCGATGGGTATAGATGCGCAGTGCCTGTTCGCCGCCAGCGCCCCGCGAGAATACCGCCAGACCGAAACGGGGGAGAGGGTGCAGGAGATGGCAGGCAGCGTCATCGCGCTCTACCGTCCACTCGGACTGTTGCAGCCCGGCATCATAACGGCGATCCCACTGCAGTTCGGCAGCTGCCGTGATGGTGGTCGCCAGACCGGAGACGGCCGCGATGCAGACGACGAGCAGCCGCCGGGCGGATTGAGGAAAGCGGGTTGCACGAGTTCTGCGCATGGGGTGTCCCGGTTCAGCGATGCCACGACGCACGGGCGTTCGCCCGCTCAGAGTTGGTTATCGGCTGAGCGGTCGGGAGCTTGAGTCAATGCCGGGCAACAAAAAGCCGGCCGGGTCAGGGACCGGGCCGGCTCGGGATCAGAACTGCGGGGGCTGGCGGGTTCAGTTGCCCCGCGCCAGGTTCCGCAGCACGTAGTGCAGAATGCCGCCGTTGCGGAAATAGTCCCACTCCTTCGGCGTGTCCACGCGGACGTGGGCGTCGAAGGTGGTTTCCTTGCCGTCCGGGCTGGTGGCCGTCACCGTCACCATCTTGGGTTCGCCGTCCAGCGAGGAGATGGAGAAGGACTCGTCGCCATTCAGACCCAGGGACTCGGCGCTGTCGCTTTCCTGGAACTGCAGCGGCACGACGCCGAAGCCCACCAGGTTGGAACGGTGGATGCGTTCGTAGCTCTGGGCGATCACGGCGCGCACACCCAGGAGGTTCGTCCCTTTGGCGGCCCAGTCACGGCTGGAGCCCGTGCCGTACTCCTTGCCGGCCAGCACCACCAGAGGCGTGCCCGCGTCCCGGTATTTCATGGCGGCGTCAAAGATACTCATGACGTCGCCGGAGGGAACGTGGGTGGTCCAGCCGCCCTCGGTGCCGGGTGCCATCTTGTTGCGCAGGCGCACGTTGGCGAAGGTGCCACGCATCATCACCTCGTGGTTGCCGCGACGGGAGCCGTAGGAGTTGAACTCCTTGGGTTCCACGCCCTGCTCCTGCAGATACTTGCCTGCGGGGCTGTCCGGCTTGATGGCGCCTGCCGGGGAGATGTGGTCGGTGGTGATGGAGTCACCCACGTAGACCAGGCAGCTGGCGCCCTTGATCTCCGGCACGCCGGGTTCGTCCATGGTCATGCCCTCGAAGTAGGGCGGGTTGGCGATGTAGGTCGACGGCGCCCAGTCGTACCGCTCGCCTTCCGGCACCTCGATGCCCTGCCAGTTGCGGTCCCCGGCAAAGACGTCGGCATAGCGTTCCTGGAACATCTGCCGGTCGAGGCTGCCGCTGACCACGTCGGCAACTTCCTGCTGGGACGGCCAGATGTCCTTGAGATAGACGTCCTGGCCGTTCATGTCCTTGCCCAGCGGCTCGCGAACCAGATCCACGGTCATGGTGCCGGCCAGGGCATAGGCCACCACCAGGGGCGGGGAAGCGAGCCAGTTGGTCTGCACCTCGGGGTGGACACGGCCTTCGAAGTTGCGGTTGCCGGAGAGCACCGACGCCACCATCAGATTGCCGTCACGGATCCCTTCGCTGACCTCGTCGGGCAACGGCCCGGAGTTGCCGATGCAGGTGGTGCAGCCGAAGCCGGCCACCTGGAAGCCGAGCTCGTCCAGGTGGTGCTGCAGGCCTGCCCGCTGCAGGTAGGCCGGTACCACCTGGGAGCCCGGGGCAAAGGAAGTCTTCACCCAGGGCTGGCTGCCCAGGCCGCGTTCGCGGGCTTTCTTGGCCACCAGGCCGGCGGCGACCAGCACGTCCGGGTTGGAGGTGTTGGTGCAACTGGTGATGGCGGCAATGACCACGGACCCATGCTTGAGCAGGGTCTTCTGGCCGTTCAGCTCGATCTGCACGGCGCCCTTGTCGTGGTCCACCTGACTGCCTACGGCGGTATCACCGCCCTCGTTGAGGAAACGCTCCTCGTCGGCGCCGTGATGCTGATCCAGGTGCTCCTCCAGGGTGTCCAGGAAGGTGCTCTTGGCGTCGGTCAGGGCGACGCGGTCCTGCGGCCGCTTGGGGCCGGCCAGGCTGGGCACCACGGTGGAGAGATCCAGTTCCAACACGTCGGTGTATTCCGCATCGCGGGCCCCGTTTTCGCGCCACATCCCCTGTTCCCGGGCATAGGCTTCCACCAGCTTGATCTGCTCCTGGGAGCGGCCGGTGAGTTCCAGGTAGCGCAATGTCTGCGCGTCGATGGGGAAAATGCCGCAGGTGGCGCCGTACTCCGGCGCCATGTTGGCAATGGTGGCCCGATCGGCCAGCGGCATGTTCTCGAGGCCATCGCCGAAGAATTCCACGAACTTGCCCACCACGCCCTTCTTGCGCAGCTGCTGGGTGACGGTGAGCACCAGGTCGGTGGCGGTGGCGCCTTCGGGGAGCTTGCCGGACATCTTGAAGCCCACCACCTGCGGGATCAGCATGCTGATGGGCTGCCC
>SKYZ01000163.1 GCA_007127625.1 Aquisalimonas sp.
ATGGCCGCCGACAACCTGATCGAGGCCTGGAACCTGCCGCTCGGCTGCATCTCGCAGCTTTTTCGCGAAATCTCCGGGCGGCGCCCCGGTCTGATGAGTCGGGTCGGGCTCGGCACTTTCGTCGATCCGCGTCAGGGCGGGGGCAAACTGAATTCGATCAGCACACAGAATCTTGTCAGGGTGATGGAGATTGACGGGCGGGAGTGGCTGTTCTATGCGGCCATCCCGGTCGACGTCGCAATCCTTCGCGGCACTACGGCTGACCCCGACGGCAATATCAGCATGGAGCGCGAGGCACTGGTTCTGGACAATCTGGCGATCGCGATGGCGGCCAAGGCAAGCAAGGGTTTCGTGATCGCACAAGTCGAACGCTTGGCGGCCACTGACGCCCTGCCGGCAAGGCAGGTTGTTGTGCCGGGCGCGCTGGTCGATTGCGTCGTTCTGGCTTCCCCGGAGCATCATGCCCAGACCTACGCCACCGCCTACAGCCCGGCTTTCTCCGGCCAGTTGAGAGTGCCGCTGGACCGTATTCCCTCCCTCCCCCTGGATGAGCGCAAGATTATCGCCCGCCGTTGCGCCATGGAGCTTCCCATGGGCGGCGTGGTCAATCTAGGCATCGGCGTGCCCGAGTGCGTGGCCGCCGTGGCAAGGGAGGAGAACCTGCTGGATCAGGTGACGCTCACCGCCGAACCCGGCATCTTCGGCGGCATACCGCAGGGCGGGCTCGATTTCGGCGCGGCGCTCAACCCGTCGGCAATCATCGCCCAGAACCAGCAGTTCGACTTCTACGACGGCGGCGGACTGGACCTCGCCTGTCTCGGCATGGCGCAGGCCGACGCCCAGGGTAATGTTAATGTCAGCCGGTTCGGCGACCGGTTCGCGGGTGCAGGCGGCTTCATCAACATCACGCAGAACGCCAGGGCGCTGGTTTTCGCCGGCGCTTTCACCGCCGGCGGCCTGCGGATTGAGACGGGCGACGGCAGTCTTCGCATTGCCCGGGAGGGGCGCTGCCGCAAGTTCGTGACGGCGGTCGAGGAGGTGACCTTCAACGGAGTTCTCGCGGCAGCCGCCGGGCAGCGGGTGCTCTACATCACCGAGCGGTGCGTTTTTCAGCTAACACCGGCCGGCTTGGCCCTGGTGGAGGTGGCCCCTGGCATCGATCCAGAGCGGGACATACTGCCCCTGATGGATTTCCACCCGATCATGACCGACCTCAAGCCCATGGACGACCGGCTGTTCCGCAAGGCGGCCATGGGTCTCGACGCCATTCTGCTCAACCGCCCGCTGGCGGAGCGCTTTACCCTCGATGCCGACCGGTCGATGCTGTTCGTCGACCTGACCGGCTGCCGCGTGCGGAGCGAAGAACACGTCGAAGCGGTGCGGGAACAGGTGAGGTCGATGGTCGAGCCGCTCGGGCGGAAGGTCACGGCGGTGATCAACTATGACGGTTGCGTTATCGATCCCGTGGTCGCCGAGGCCTGGTTCGACATGGTCCGTGACGTTCACGCCCGCTTCTACGACAAGGCGTCCCGCTACACCACCAGCGCGTTCATGCGGTTGAAGCTCGGCGACGAGCTTCGGCGGCGCAAGATGGCGCCGCACGTCTTCGAGACCGCCGGCCGCCCCACCGCCGAATAACGCCGCGGCTCGCGAGTTATCAGCCCGGAAGATTCACCGGCGGCCGGTTTGAGGGCGGCGAGTTCCCTCCATCCATGCGCATCGCACAGATGCGGCACAAAGCCGGTTGCATGCTGAGTTGGTAAGGAACCTGCTCACAGGAAAACCGCCACCCGGACGAATCCGGAGTGGCGGTTTGCCTACAACAAAGCGCAGGCTCAGCGCTCAGTGGTTTTTGGCTAAGCGCCCTGAGCGTCCTTCTTGCTGCTTTCCTTCGCTGCCTTTGACTCCTTCTGGGCGCTGTCCTGACTGTCCTTCTGGGAGCCTTCCTGCGCAGCCTTGGGCGCCTTCTTGGCGCTTTCCTCCGTGACGTTCTGCGCGTTCTGTGCGAAGGCCTGGTTCAGTGACACGAGCCTTTCCATGTCGCCCTTGATGCGCTCACTCATCTCCTTGGCAACCTTCTGCTGGTTTTCCATGTAAGCGCGGACATCCGATGAATCTTTCACTTCCAGCGCGGCTCGGGCCTGCTGCACGCCGGTGTCGGCATAGGCCTTGGCGGCTTCCAACTGCAGGTTCGCGAGCTGCTCGAAGTGATCCAGCACAAGGCTCGCATAGTTGCGCGCCGGGCGGGCGACGGTGTTCTCGATCTGGGTCTGCATCTGGTTGACGGGTTCGTTGCTCATCATATACATCCTGTGGGTCGTGCATTCTGGTTGGGAATTTCCGTCGACAATGCGTTGCGCAAATGTTGTGAAATGCTTTATCTGTACAACGCTTTGTTCAACCATCAAGGCTATGCCTGACACTAACTGATGTCTGTGCGCTAGCGTCCACTCATAGGAGCGCACGTGCTGCTCGTCGACAGGGAGCTCCGGAGGTAGGTAGCGTCGCTCCCAAGCCCTGGAGAGGGCGTTGAGACACTCTCATGATGATTCGGTAGCTGCTGTACACCGGTTGACGCGTACGGCGTCTGTTAAGTGCAGAGCGAAAGCTCCCTGCTGGCCGCCAGAGATGAACAGGCTGACGGATGCGATGTGAGAGGCATCCATGGGCGGCGCATCGGTGAGTGTCTTGCCGCGCAACCGTGGAATGAAACCCGCGAACGGCAGCACGATGGTCTGCCACTGACCGGCGTCCGGCGCGAAGCCCTGCTGGTAGACGGGAGCGTTGCGGTCCTGGTGCATGCGCAGCCCGAGTTTGTAGTTCTTGCCGTCGCCGCGGACCCGCAGACGGAGCCCGCAACAGCTGCTGAAGTCCACCACCGGGATGTCGGCTTTGACCGAGGCGAAACCGCCGCCGTTGGCGAGGCTGACCTCCCCGTGGAACACGCTGGTCACGTCGTCAACGGACTCCAGCGTTCCGGACGATTGTCCGCCCATGACCGGATCGCCGATGGACTGCCAGGGGATATGTGCCCCTTGGCGACTGAAGTGAAGCAACACGGGGTCGTGTGTATCAGAGTTCATGGTTTGCGGCCGGAGGGTTGGCAGTCGGGTGGGCAATCGTGGCGAGCCGACTAACCCGGGTCCGCTTCATACTGGATCAAGGTTACATCTGCGGCCTGTTCCCGAAGCGGGATGAGTGTCTGATATGCCGCGGATGCATGCCACTGACGGGCGGCTTCAAGGCTCGGGAAGCGCAGAACGACCACGTCGGTATAAGGGTGCTCACCTGCCAGCACGGTCGCGTTCTGGCCACGCAGGACGAGTTCCCCGCCAAAGGGTTCCAGCGTCTCCGGGACACTTCTCCGGTACTCCGCCCACCGTGCCGTATTCCTGATCGCGATGTGCCCGATCACGTATGCCGTCATTGCTTCCTTCTTCCCATCACCGGGATGCGTCGCATGAGCGAGCGGCCAGCTCTTGATCGCTGGAGCCGCCAGATATCCTCTCGTGGGACACGCCGCGGCCGCCGGCGTCGGTACGCAATGGGATCAAGAGTAACGCGGACCAACGGAGCAAGTACAGGCAGAGCACAGCAGGAGCATGCGCTTTATTCGGATTGTGGGAGGCTTCTGTGGGACCTGATGGAGTCACGCTGGAGTCGTGCACGATCATTACCGTTCCGGCCAATCCCGTGGTCACGCAGATCCACGTGAAGGCACGGATACGGGCGATGGTTACCCCTGAGTCCTGCGATGTCTGGCTTGAAGGCTCCGATAGCGATGCCGAAGCAGCCCTAAGACCGTTCCCCGCCGAACTGATGGATGCCTAATGTGTTAGCAATCAAGCCCTTGTTTGGCCATCTCGGTGGAGCTAGCGCCGCACGGCTTGATGGACAACCGGTGTGCTCGCGAAGAGTATAGGAAAAGCAGTGCTGCTGGGCCGGCACACCTCGGATGCGGTGTACTGGAGTTGACCCGCCTTGGCGGATACTGACCTGTTGTTGGAGAGCAGGAGGCAAAGATGGGACGACTCGGGTGAACTTTCTGCAACAGGGCAGTGACACGCCAAGGGTCGTAATTACGGGCAGGCTCTTTATGTTCGTCGGCATGAGCCTGATCGGCCTTTGCGGCGCGCCGGTGATGGTTTCCGGGAGTGCCGCCGATGGGGCTCCATCGGCGGATACCTGGGAAATCCTCCTGGCCGAGGCTAGAGCCCGGGAGCGGCAATGCGGCGGCGACACCTACGCCGCTGGCCGGCCGCTCACCCGGAACGATCGCCTGGGCGCTGCGGCGCAAGCGCACAGCGAGGATATGGTGCACATGAACCAGTTAAGCCATGAGGGAAGCGAAGGTGAAACCCTTGCGGACCGCATCGGCGCCGCCGGATACGAGGCACGGGCATGGGCCGAGAACGTTGCCGCAGGCCAGCCGGATGCCACCGCCGTCGTCGCCGCCTGGCTGGGCAGCCCGGGCCACTGCGCCAATATTATGTCCGCGGATTATACGGAGTTCGGCGCGGGTGTCGATCGGGACGCAAGTGGCACACGTTACTGGACACTGGTACTGGCTGCTCCTCGTGACTAGAAAACTCGTCTTCGCCCCAGGGTAGGGTCGCCTATCGGCACCTGGATGGCGCGTATCAACGGTGCCGGGGTAAGTCAGGGGCTATATTTGCAAGAGTGGGCGGCCGCTGAGCTTTCGGGTTCAGCGGCACCAGGGGTCCGGGGTGGGGCAAAGGCGGAGACACCCGATGAGCGACGGGGGTACGGGCAAAAGTCCCGACATGAAGGCCACGGACTCGGAGGAGCTGGACCGGCAGCGACGCGAGCTGCTGGAGAGTTTGGAGGGCTGGCTGGAGACTCCGATGCTGGTTCTCGCGTTCGTGTGGCTGTTGCTGCTGGTCGTGGAGTTGGTTCAGGGCGAGATCCTGC
>SKYZ01000289.1 GCA_007127625.1 Aquisalimonas sp.
CCCATTCTGCTGGTCGGGGTCGCCGCGCCACTGGACCCCATCGAGCTGCGGCAACTGGTCGATGACCGTATTCGTCCGCGCCTGGAGCGCCAAAGCGGTGTCGCCGCCGTGGACGTCTGGGGCGGGCTGGAACGCGAGATCCGGATCGAGGTGGACCCGGATCGTCTGCAGGCGCTGGGTCTGGACCTGGACCAGGTCCGTGATGCCGTTCGCGAGGCCAACGTCATCGTGCCCGGCGGCGACATCATGCAGGGCCGCTTCGAGATCCGCATCCGCACGCCGGGGGAGTTCCGCGACACCGGGGAGATCGGTGCGACGGTCATTGACGTCCGGGATGGCGCACCGGTCACGGTGGGTCAGGTTGCGGAGGTCCGCGACACCCATCAGCGCGTGACACGCATCATTCGCATCAACGGTGAGCCGGGGCTGCGGCTGGCGGTGCGCAAACAGTCCGACGCCAATACCGTGGAAGTGGCCCGCAACGTCAACGCCGAAATCGAGCGCCTCAGCCGGGACTACCCGCAGCTGCAGATCGTGCCGGCGGTGGACAATGCCCAGTTCATCCAGCGGTCCATCAACAACGTCTCCCGTTCCATTCTCTACGGCGGCAGCCTGGCGGTGCTGGTACTGCTTTTCTTCCTGCGCAACATCCCGTCGACGCTGGTCGCCGCCACCGCCATCCCGGTGTCGGTGATCGCCACCTTCGCGCTGATCTACTTCGGCGGCTTCACCCTCAACCTCATGACTCTGGGGGGGCTGGCCCTGGGGGTGGGCCTGATGGTGGACAATGCCATTGTCGTCATCGAAAACATCACCCGACGAAGGCGCGATCTCGGCGAGGAACAGCGGGCCGCGGCGGTGGCCGGCACCGGCGACGTGAGCGCGGCCATCATCGCCAGCACCCTAACCACCCTGGCCATTTTCCTGCCCATGTTCTTCGCCCAGGAGCTGGCGGGCGTGCTGTTCCGTCAGCTCGCCTACGTGGTGGCGTTCGCCCTGTTCTGCTCGCTGGTGGTGGCCCTGACCCTGGTGCCCATGCTCATGGCCCGGCCCAGCGTCGAGCGCGCCGCGGCGCCGGCACTGTTCGCCCCCCTGGCCCGCGGTGCCGGCAACCTGGTCGCCGGCATGGAACGCGGTTATCTGCGATTGCTGGAGTGGGTGCTGGGCAACCGTGCGCCGGTCCTTCTGGGGGTGGTGATCCTGTTCGTCGCGGCCTTGGCCATGGTGCCGCGCCTGGGCACCGAATTCATGCCGGAGACCGATGACGGCCAGGTCCGCGTCACCTACGAAATGGAACCGGGGACGCGGCTGGAACTCATCGACGAGCAGGTGCGGCGGGCGGAGGCCGTGATCGCCGACACCGTGCCGGAACTGGAGAGCTCCGTGGTCAGCGTCGGTTCATCGACGTTCCGCGCCAGCTCGCCGGCGCGGGCGGATATCCGCATGAGCCTGGTACCGGCCTCGGAGCGTGAGCGCAGTAGCGACGCGATTGCCAGGGATCTGCGGCAGGATCTTGGCCAGACCCCGGGAGCCACCCTGCGGGTGCGCGCCCGGCAGAGCATGGTCTTCCGCCGGCTGGGCACCGGCGACGACGAACAGCTCGCCATCGACGTTCAGGGCTTTGATCTGGAGACACTGGATGCCGTCGCCAGCCAGGTGGCGGACCGGCTGGAGGGGATACGCGGCATCACCGACATCAGCCTGGCCCGGGAAGACGGCACGCCGCAGGAACTGGTGCGCGTGGACCGGGAGCGCGCGGCCGACCTGGGGCTCAGCGTCGGCCGGGTTGCGCGGACCATACAGACCGCTCTGGGTGGCAGCATCACCGGACAGTTCCGCGACGCCGGCAGCGAGCATCCCATCCGCGTGCAGCTCCGGGACGCACGGGCGATGAGCACCGACGACCTGCTGGCATTCACGATCCCCGGCCCGGACGGTGGCGCCATTGCCCTGCGCAACGTGGTCGCGCTGGAAACCGCCGAAGGGCCGATCCAGATCTTCCGCAAGGAGCAGCAACGGCTGAACACCGTCTCCGCCAACATCGCCGGGCGGGATCTGGGCTCGGTGGTGACCGATGCCCGCGAGGCCCTGGCAGACATGCCCCTGCCCCGAGGCGTGGATATCACCTTCGCCGGCGACTATGAGGAACAGCAGGCCGCATTCTCGGAACTGGGCGTGACCATGCTGCTGGCGGTGGCGCTGGTCTACATGGTGCTTGCCAGCCTGTACGAATCCTTCCGCGATCCACTCATCGTCATGGGTGCCGTACCCATGGCCGCCATTGGCGTGGTGGGCCTGCTGCTGGTCACCGGCACCACCCTGAACGCACAGTCGTTGATCGGCTGTATCATGCTGGTGGGTATAGCCGTGAACAACGCCATCCTTCTGGTGGACCAGAGTGCGCGGCTGCGTACCGGGGAGGGCCTGCAGGTGGGCGCGGCGGTGCGCGAGGCCGCGCGCCGGCGGCTGCGGCCGATCCTGATGACCTCGCTGACCACGATCCTTGCGCTGCTGCCTCTGGCTCTGGGCATGGGCGAAGGGGGTGAAGCGCAGGCGCCCATGGCACGGGCGGTGATCGGCGGCCTGTTCAGCTCCACGGCCATCGCCCTGTTCGTGATACCCGTGCTCTACACCCTCTTCCACAGGGACCGGACCCTATGACACGCAGCACCTGCGCCGTTCTGTCGGCCTTGCTTGCCACCGGAATGCTCCTGCAGACACTGGCAGCCGACATGCCCGGCGATGCCGGCCGGGCACAGGTGGACACCCGGGCCGTGGACCCGGAGTCCCCGGGGCATCCCGCCCGCGCCGACAGACTGGATGTCGAACCGCAAGGCCGCGAGCGCCACGCCGCGGAACTGGATCTGGAACTGCCCATGGACTGGACCGGACCTGAGCCGGCGAATGACCTGCCCCTGGAAGTGGCGGTCGAGGATGCGGTGTTCCTGGCCCTGCAGCACAACCGCTCCCTGGCCACGGAACAGCTCCAGCCCGCCATCCAGGGGACCTTCGAGGCGGTGGAGCGGGCCGAGTTCGATCCCGTGATTTTCGGTGAGCTAAGCATCGGGCGGGATCGCGTGGTGCAGCAATTCCAGGAACTGGACGCCGCAGCCCAGGAGCGGCGCACCGAAACCGAGCGCATCCAGGGCGGCCTGCGCCAGCAGCTGCCCACCGGCACCGCGCTGGAAATGTCGGTCCGCACTGACCGCTCCGACCGCTCTGGCGTCGAGGAGCAGTATGCGACGCGCGCCGGTGTCACCCTCACCCAGGCCCTGCTCCGCGGCGGACGCATCGACTCCAACCTCGCCAGCCTGCGCCAGGCGGAGATCGATACCCTGGCCAGCGTCTATGAACTGCGGGGCTTTGCCGAGGCGCTGGTGGCGGAAGTGGAAGCCGCCTACTGGGACTACGTACTCGCCGGCGAGCGGGTGCGCATCTTCAGCGAGGCACTGGACGTTGCCGAGCAGCAGCTCGACCAGACCCGCCGTCGCATCCAGGTCGGGGACCGCCCCGAAACCGACGAGACCGCCGCCCAGGCCGAGGTGGCCCTGCGCCGCCAAGGGCTGATCGATGCCCGCAACCGGCGCGAGAGCAACCGGCTCGCCCTCCTGCGGCTGATGAATCCCCCGGGCGCCAGCTGGGAGACGTCCATCGATGCCCTGGATGAGCCCGAGGTCCTGGACCTGCCGCTGGGCAACGTCAGCGAACACGTCCTGCTCGGCCGCAGTCTGCGCCCGGACATCAACGAGGCGCGGCTGCGCATCCGTCGCGGCGAGCTGGAGATCGTACGCACGCGTGACGGCATGCTGCCGCGGCTGGACTTCTTCATCACCCTGGGCAAGACGGGCTATGCCGACAGTTTCGGCAGCTCCTGGCGTGACCTGGACGGCCCCGGCTATGACTTCCAGGCCGGCATCCAGGCGGAGATGCCGTTGTTCCGCCGGGGCGAACAGGCCCGCAGTGACCGTGCCCGCTTCAACCGTGACCAGGCCTTGCAGGCCGTGGCCAACATGCGCCAGATGGTGGATCTGGACGTGCGCAACGCCTGGCTGGAGGTGAAACGCACCCGGGAGCAGGTGGAGGCGGTGGCGGTGACCCGGCGCCTGCAGGAAGAGGTCCTGCGGGCGGAACAGGCCCGCTTCGAGGTGGGCGAGACCACGGCCATCGTCGTCGCCCAGGCGCAGCGGGACCTGCTGGAAAGCCGCCTGGAGGAGATCGACGCCGCCGCCTCCTGGCGCCAGGCGGTCACCGAACTGCACCGCCAGAGCGGTACCCTGCTCCTGCGCCGCGGCATCGCCATGCCCGGCGACGAGGAGGTGGTGCTGTGAGCCGGCGGACGGGCCTTGTCGGGGGGAAGCTGTGTTATCCGTGACCACGACTCGCCTATGCCCGAACCCCTGGTGTGGACCTGAAGGTCCGCCCTCGTATCTACGCACTGTGGGAGCGACGTCAGTCGCGACGGCCGAAGCGGTGCACGCTGCAATGTCGCGACTCACGTCGCGCTCCCACGGGCTCTCTCGCTCAGCTTGTAGGGTGGACCTTCAGGTCCACCGGCACGGGCTATGATCAGCCACCTTGGCCTGCATGTCGGGAAGGCGGATCTGAAGGTCCGCCCTACAGGTCCACCCTACTCCTGATCCGGCGTTGTCCATCAGCTCTCGCCCGTCTTCAGCGGCTTGAGCCGCGCCTCGATCTGCGCCCGCTGTGGCTCCAGGAACGGCGGCAGAGCCAGGGATTCGCCCAGACTGTCCAGAGGCTCATCGGCGTCGAAACCCGGGCCGTCCGTCGCCAATTCCATGAGAATGCCGTTGGGCTCGCGGAAATAGAGGCTGCGGAAGTAGTAGCGGTCCACCGGGCCGCTGTTGGGCATGCGGACGTCCTTGAGGTGCTCGGCCCAGGCCTGGTAATCGGCGTTGTCCACGCGAAAGGC
>SKYZ01000367.1 GCA_007127625.1 Aquisalimonas sp.
GGCGGGCACTGCCAGTGCCGACGACTTCGACTGGCCATCGACCATCGGGATCGGTACCCCGGGCACGGAGAGCGGCAGTTTTGCATCCACCAATGGCTGGGCTCCCCGGCTCGAATCGCACACCGGCTCAACGGTTCGGGTCATCCCGGAGGACAGCGAAACGACACGCTATCGCCGGCTCACGGAGCGGGAGGAGTTCCTGCTGGTATCGACGTCCATGGCCGAAGCCCGCTTCCAGATCGAAGGCGTGAACCAGTACGTGGCGACCCCGCCGAACGCCCAGGAGATCGTCTGGCATCACAACGACACGCCCTGGGCCTTCGTGGTCCGTGGCGACTCCGACCTGGAGTCCATCGAGGATCTCAAGCAGGAAGGCGTTCGTGTGTCCGTGTCCAGTCAGTCGCCTCCCATGATCCAGGCGGTGGAGGAGGCTCTGCCCGCGTTTCTCGGAATGACGCCGGAGGAGGCCGCCGAGAAGTGGGATTTCGTCCCCGCGGGAAGCTACGCTGCGAACTGCCGGTCCGTCACCGAAGGACGGGCCGACGTCGCCTGGTGCTCACCGATCAGTGGCCTGATGTCGGAGATGCAGGGCCACCCCGAGGGTATCCGGTTCCTGGACCAGCCCATTGACGATGAATCCGCCTGGGAGGGCTGGCTCAACGTGCGCCCCACCCATGTGCCCAGCGTGATCGACATGGGGGTCTCGGAAGCCATCGGCACCGAGGGGCTGGTCTCGAACTTCTACTACTGGACTCGCGCCAACACGGACGAGGACTTCGTCTACAACCTGGCCAAGTGGTTCCACGAAAGCTACGACGACTACAAGGACACCCACGGGCTCGCCGCCCGCATGTCGCTGGAATACTTCCGGGAGTTCATGGTGCGCAGCCCGATGCCCATCCACGAGGGAACGGTGCGCTACCTGCGTGAGATCGGCGAGTGGAGCGACGAGGACGAGGCCCGCAATCAGGAAGCCCGCGAGAAGATGGACCAGTGGTTGAGCGCGCGGCAGGACGCCCTGATGGAAGCGATGGAGCGCGGCATACAGCCCGATCACAACAACGAGGAATTCGTCGAACTCGTCCGGGAGCACACCGAAGGGCTTCCGATTTTCAGAACGCGGCTCTGAGCAAGGCCCGGAGGCACCGCGGGGACGCCCTCGCGGTGCCCTTCACCCGTGGAACCCGCCAACACCGGGGTTCACTTGTCACGCCTGAGCATTCCGGAGCCGCGGAGGCTGCATGTCGCAGGAAAACCCCGCCCAACCAGTCGAAGCAGAGGCCGACGTAACCCGACTGAACGCGCTCTTCTCGTGGCAGAGTCTGCTGTTCATCGTCCTGACTGTCATCGGGCTGGTATTCGGCATCATCTACATCTTCGGTTTCACGATCCAGGGACAACGCCTGATCGAAGCCGAGTACTACTGGATCTTCATCGGCATCTTCTCGGCAGCCGGGTTCATCGCGCTGCCGGCTCACAGCCGGTCAAAACGTGTCCCGCTCTACGACGCCATTGCGGCGGTCGCCGTTCTCGGCATTTCGATCTATTTCTTCCTGCACGCCCGGGAGATGGTGATCATGGGATGGACCCATGTCCCCCTGGGCATCGTCATGTGGGCGCTGATGCTGGAGATGGCAAGACGCAGCGCCGGCATGCCGTTTTTCCTCGTGGTGCTCCTGCTCGGCCTCTACCCGGTGGTAGCGCATCACTTCCCCGGCCTGCTGGGCGGACTGAACTACGAGTTCACCCGCACCATCGAGGCCCATGTCTTCCGCTCCGAGGGCATGATGGGGATTACCACCAAGATCGCCGCGGAGATCATCCTCGGCTTTCTGGTATTCGCCGGGGTACTGATCGCCACTGGTGCCGGTGACTTCTTCATCAACCTGGCCAATGCCACGTTCGGACGATTCCGGGGAGGCCCGGCCAAGGTCTCCATCGTCGCCAGCGGCTTCTTCGGCAGCCTGAGCGGCAGCATCTTCTCCAACATCGCCGGCACCGGCTCCATCACCATCCGCACCATGAAGCGCGTCGGCTACCCGCCTCACTACGCCGGTGCCATCGAGGCCTGCGCCTCCACGGGCGGGGTACTCATGCCGCCGGTCATGGGTGCCATCGCTTTCGTCATGGCCATCACCATCGGGGTCGAGTACCGCACGGTGATGCTGGCAGCCATTCTGCCGTCGTTCCTGTTCTACCTCGGCCTGATCCTCCAGGTGGACGCCTACGCCGCCAAGACGGGAATGAAGGGCCTGGAGCCCGAGGAAATCCCGTCGCTGCGCAAGGTCCTGGCGCAGGGCTGGCCGTACCTGTCGGTGCTGGCATTCCTGATCTGGGGCCTGCTGTTCATGCGCTGGGAGTTCTACGCTCCCTGGTATGCATGCATGCTCATGATTGGCCTGTCGTTCTTTCGCCGGGAGACCTGGCCGACGCCGACCCGGATTCTCGAGACCCTGCGCCGCATCGGCACGCTGGTGACGCAGACGGCGGCGATCATCCTGCCCATCGCGTTCGTGGTCAGCGGCCTCACCATTACCGGTGTCACCGGCTCCGTGACCTCGGGGCTGGTGGCGCTTGGCGGTGGCAACCTCTATCTGGTGCTGCTCTTCGGGGTGGTGGCGTGCTTCATCATGGGCATGGCGGGGCTGGCCATCGTCGCCTACATCTTCCTGGCCGTAACCCTGGCACCAGCCCTCATCCAGATCGGCGACCTGAACACGGTCGCCGTGCACTTCTTCATCATCTACTACGCGATGCTGTCGGTGATTACACCGCCGGTGGGCGCGGCCGCCTTCCTAGCGGCCACCATCGCCGGGGCCCGACCGATGCAGACCTGCCTGACGGCCATGCGGCTCGGCGTCGTGATCTACTTCGTGCCGCTGTTCTTCATCTTCCAGCCGGCACTGGTTCTGCAGGAGGACCTGCTGCACCTGGTGTACCTGCTGCCGTCCATCATCGTCGGAATCATCCTGATTGCCGGGGGACTGGAGGGATACCTGCTGAAGTTCGGTAGGGTAAACAACTGGCTGCGTCCGCTCATGGTGGTGAGCGGGTTCACGCTCGGATTCCCGGCGGTGCTCACCACCACCATCGGGGTGGTTCTGGGGGTGCTTGTCTGCGCGCTGGTGTGGGCGGACAACCGTCGGTTGCAGGGCGCATGAAGGGCAGGTCGGGACAAAGGAGCGCGTCACTCGGCGCCGTACGCCACCCGGATGGTGCGGCGTACGGCGCCGAAGTGGGCTTCCAGTCTGCTCCAGCCGGAGAACTGGGTGATCGGCGAGCCGAAATGCCACAAGGGAACGATCAGGAGCACGATATCGCTGACGGGGGCATCATTCCGCAACTCACCGGTGGCCACCGCATCCTCGACGGCGCGGCTGACGCTGTGCTCGAACTCCCGGGACATGGACCGAATGCCCTCGATGACATCGTCACCGATGGAGTCGCTGCGGAACCGTGCCCGACTGGAAAGGCTCCAGGGCTGGTGCTCCCTGCCAGTGGGGTTGAACTCTGCGTGGCGCCGACGGGAATCCTCCAGAGTCAGCCTCAGGCGTTCATCCAGCGTCAGGCCTGGGCGCCGCCAGATTTCGCCGAGGGTGGCCCTGACTTGCTCGAACGTCTCGTGGAAGACCTCGCTGACCAGCGCGCTCTTGTTACCGAAATGGTAATGCACGTTGGCGCGGGTGGTACCGACGGTGGCGGCAATATCACCGTAGGTCACCGGGTCGGTGCCGTGGAGGATGAACAGCCGGCGCGCCACCGCCTTGATCTGGTTGCGCGTGGACACAGGGTCCGTCGGCTTGCCATGGCTCGTCTGGAAACTCACCTGGTGTCCTTTCTGTGGCCTGAGCGGATACCACGCTGCCCCAGGGACAGGGCGCAGCGAACGCAGGCGGCCGCCGTTGACTGCCGCAGAGCGGAAATACACCATAAAAACTGACTGACGCGCAAGTCAGTCAAGAAATGTACTCAGGAAACGCTCACAACAATAATGGGACGGGCTGCGCTCCATGGGGCCCGACCCGCCACGGACACGCCGGAGCCGACTCATGTCCATCAGCCGAATGCTGATTGCCAACCGGGGCGAAATCGCCGTTCGCCTTGCCCATGCGGCGGCGGAACTCGGGATTGCCACCGTTGGAGTGTACGCAGAGGATGACGCCGGTGCGCTCCACACCCGGGTTGCCGACGAATCGCGGCCCCTGGGCGGCAACGGCCCGGCCGCCTACCTGGACAAGGACGCCCTGATCGCAACGGCGCATGCGGCGGGCTGCGATGCCGTGCATCCGGGCTACGGTTTTCTCAGCGAGAACGACGCCTTTGCACGCCACTGCGCCGAGGCAGGCCTGGACTTCATCGGACCAACCCCTGAGCAGCTGGAGGCGCTGGGCGACAAGGCGCGGGCCCGGGAGCTGGCGCGGGACTGCGACGTTCCCGTACTGGAAGGGACGACGGGGCCCGCATCCCTGGAGGCAGTGCAGGCCTTCCGCGCGGGCCTCGGCGCGGACACCACCATGGTGCTCAAGGCCCTCGCCGGCGGCGGCGGCCGCGGCATGCGCATGGTCGGCCCCGGCGACGACCTCGCCGACGCCTTTCAACGCTGCAGCGACGAAGCCCGGAGCGCTTTCGGCGATCCCGCCCTGTACGCCGAGCAGTTCATGGCGCAGGCCCGCCACGTAGAGGTCCAGGTGCTGGGTGACCATTACGGCAATACCGTGCACTTGCACGAACGCGAGTGCAGCCTGCAGCGACGCAACCAGAAACTGGTGGAGATCGCACCCAGCCCCTCGCTCTCCGAGTCCACGCGCCAGCGCTTGAACCAAGCAGCCGTGGACATGGCGGAGGCCGTCGGCTACCAAAGCCTGGGCACGTTCGAGTTCCTGGTGAACTCCGCTACCGA
>SKYZ01000079.1 GCA_007127625.1 Aquisalimonas sp.
GAACAGCCCCCGCCAGAAGATCACCACGCCGGCATCGGCCATGGCCAGGCGCACCAGCAGCGCATCGAAGCTCAGCGCCACCACGCCGATGGTGGCAATCAGGGTGCCACGTCGATGATCGATGGTGCCCCAGGTCTGTTCCACGATGTGCCCCGATTTCCGCAAGCGAGCGGCACAGCCTACCCACCCTCGCAGGCGATTGACCAGCGCCTGGCAGCCCTGTGGGAGCGGCGTGAGCCGCGACGGCGGTGTCGCAGTGCTCAGGAAGGAATCGCGGCTAAAGCCGCTCCCACAGGCGGGCAGTCTCTCTGCTTTTCGGCACCGTCGCGGTTTGTCCCTTCGTGGGCGCTTGATTCCGCCACCACTCCCCGCACAATAGCCGGTGTCATCGGCCAATCGGGCGCCACCGCCTTGATCCAGGTTGCCATCGCCGCCGCCCTGCTTGGGCTGGTCATCTACAGTTTTCTGCCACCGGACAAGCGCCGCGCCTGGGGGCGCAAGGCGCTCCTGTGGGGCGGGCTGGCGTTCCTGGTGCTGCTGCTGGTGACCGGGCGGCTGCACTGGATCTTCGCCATCGTGGCGGCGCTGTGGCCCCTGGCCATGCGCCTGTGGCCATTGATCCGGGCATGGCCGTTGCTGCGGCGGTGGCTCGGCCCCGGGACTGCGGGCACGGACAAAGGTGGACGCGAACAGGGCCAGCAGCGCACGGGCGCCGATGGCATGAGCCGCACGGAGGCATGTGAGATCCTGGGCGTACCGCCGGACGCCGACGCCGACCGTATCCGCGCAGCCCACCGGCGTCTGATCCAGCGCCTGCACCCCGATCGTGGCGGCTCGGATTACCTGGCCAGTCGGATCAATGAAGCCAAGCGGCGACTGCTGGACGAATGAGCGAGTCACAACAGCACGATCAGGAGCCCGTGTGCGCCCTGTGCGGCCGGCCGGAACGGCTGACCCGTCACCACCTGATCCCGCGCACCCGCCACCGCAACCGTCGCATCCGCCGGCAGTACCGCCTGGAGAATCTGCAGAAGGCGGTGGCACTGCTCTGCCGGCCCTGCCACAACCACGTCCACCGTGTGCTCTCGGAGAAGGACCTGGAGCGGGAGTACAACACCCTGGACGCCCTGCAGGGACACCCGGAGATCGCCCGGTTCGTCGCCTGGATCGCGGACAAGCCGGTGGGATTCAAGCCCAAGTCGCCGCCACGCCGGTAGTTGCAGGATGGACCTTCAGGTCCACCATTGGAGGCCAGGCGAACCACCTCGGTCCTGCGTGTCGGGGGAAGGTGGATCTGAAGATCCACCCTACGGCCTCCTACGGTCTGATCGAGGCCGCAGGGTGCGTCATGATCACAGAACCTGGGCCTTGGGCTCATTTGTCTAAGATGCTGCCGTGCGTCACACTAACGGAACCGAGTCTTGAGTCCGGAGTATCGCATGAGCCGATTGAAGGATATCCCCGTGGTGGTCAGCGGGTCCAAGTTCCGCACCGAACAGGGTTTCAACGCCATCAAGAACGGCGTCAAGCAGCAGCGCGAGGCAGCGCCGGTGCCCCGGGGCGAGAAGCCGCCGTGGCTGCGCGCCCGCATCCCCACCGGCAAGGGCTATGCGGAGGTGAAGCGCAACGTGCGTGAGCACCGCCTGAGCACGGTATGCGAGGAGTCCATGTGCCCCAACATCGGCGAGTGCTGGAACGCCGGCACCGCCACCATCATGCTCATGGGCTCGGTATGCACCCGTGCCTGCCGCTTCTGTGCCGTGGACACCGGCAACCCCGGCGGCTGGCTGGACGCCGAGGAACCGGCCAACACCGCCGAATCCGTGCACATCATGGGGCTCAACTACGTGGTGCTCACCTCCGTGGATCGGGACGATCTCCCGGACGGCGGTGCCCAGCACTACGCCGACTGCGTACGCGCGGTGCGGGAGATGAACCCGGAGACCGCCGTGGAGGTGCTCACCCCGGACTTCGGCGGGCGCCCCGGAGACGTGGAGAAGGTCGTGGACTCCGGGATCTCCGTATTCGCCCAGAACGTGGAGACGGTGCGGCGCCTGACTCACCCGGTGCGCGACCCGCGCGCCTCCTACGAGCAGACCCTGGAAGTCCTGGCCCACGCCAAGCGGCACCGCCCGGACGTGCTGACCAAGACCAGCCTGATGCTGGGCCTCGGGGAAACGGACCAGGAGATCGACGAGACCATGGACGACCTCCGCGCCCACAACGTGGACATCGTCACTTTCGGCCAGTATCTGCGGCCCACGGTGAACCACCTGCCGGTGGAGCGCTTCGTCACGCCGGATCAGTTCGCCGAGTACCGCGAGCGGGGGCTCGCCAAGGGCTTTCTGGAGGTGGTCTCCGGCCCCCTGGTCCGCTCCAGCTACCGCGCCGAGCGGGTGCTGGAGAAGAACAACGTGGGCCTGGGGGACAAGGCCTCGGCGTAAGCCGAATTCCGCCATACGGGAACGGAACGCACGAAGCGGATTGGCACAGCCAACACGTGTGGCCCGTAGGGTGCATCTTGATGCACCGAAACAGCCTTGAAGCACGCCACCCCGGCTGGCCCCGGTTATTCACGGTGCATCAAGATGCACCCTACGGCGGGCATGGAGCATGGGCCCCGGAAAAGGGAGGCGAACCGACGCTCTGGCTGTTACAGCACCTCCTCGGCGTGCAGGGCAAGCCGTGAGCGCTCCACCTCCTTCAGGGTCACGTGGGCGGCGTGGGGCCAGCGGCGGAACCGCTGCACCAGGTAGGTCAGCCCGCAGGTGGTCTCGGTGAGGTAGGGGCTGTCGATCTGGCGCACGTTGCCGATGCAGATGATCTTGGTGCCGCGGCCGGCACGGGTGACCAGGCTCTTGATCTGTTTCGGCGAGAGATTCTGGGCCTCGTCGATGATCAGGAACGTCTCGTTGAAGGTGCGACCGCGCATGAACACCGGCGAGCGGAACAGGATCCGGCCGGCGAGCATGTCCTTGCCGGCGGCGGCGGTCCAGCTGTCCTCGGTGCGCAGGAGTTCCTCCAGATTGTCCTGGATGCCGCCCATCCAGGGCGCCATCTTCTCCTCCTCGGTGCCGGGCAGGAAGCCGATGTCCTCGCCCATGGGCACCGCCTCGCGGGTCACGATGATGCGCTCGAAGCGGCGATCCTCGTACACCTGGTGCAGCCCGGCGGCCAGGGCCATGTAGGTCTTGCCGGTACCGGCCTGGCCGGCGATGGTCACCAGATCGATGGTGGGGTCCAGCAGGATGTTCAGGGCGAAGTTCTGGCGGGTGTTGCGCCCTGTGACTCCCCAGATCCCGCCGCGATCACCGCGATGGTTGCGGCACACCTCCAGCAGCGCAGAGGTGCCGTCATTGTCGCGGACGATGGCTTCGAAACCGCTGTCCTCGTTCTCGCAGATCAGCAGCCCCGGGTGCCAGCCGGTGACCGCCGGCCCCGAAACACGGTAATACGTGCGCCCCTCGTCCTTCCAGGACGTCACGTCACCACCGAACTCGTCCCACAGGGCTGGCCCACCCACATGGATGCCGCTGATCATGGCATCGATGTCGTCGAGCACCTGGTCGTTACGGTAATCCTCGACGCGGATGCCCAGGGCGGTGGCCTTGACCCGCAGGTTCACGTCCTTGCTCACCAGCACCACGGCATTCTCGGTGCGGGTGCGCTGCGCTTCCCGCACCTCGGCGATGATGCGATTGTCCGCGGAGGTATCGTCGAGCCCCGGCAGCGCGTGTTCCGATGGCGGCATGAAGAAGAACAACCGTCCGCGCGGCGCGTCCGGGTCGGCGGAGTCGCCCACGGGAATGCCGTTCGCCACGGCATCCTGGTCCACCCGGTCCAGCAGCGCACCGAGGTTACGGGTTGCCTGACGCGCGCTCCGGGAAATATCCGTGGTGCCGGCCTTGAGCCGGTCCAGTTCCTCCAGCACCGCCATCGGGATGATGACGCTGTGTTCCTTGAATTTGTACAACGCGCCCGGATCGTGAATGAGCACGTTGGTGTCGAGAACGTACGCCCGCCGCCCGCTCATGTCGATGTCGGCCATCCTGTCTCCTCGCGGTCACTCGCGTGTCCTGTCCCACGGGGACAGAACACTTGCTACGATACTACGAAAGAGTGCCGTACGTGGATGACACGCAGGTGTCGTCACTGGCCGGAGAGCAAATCACGGCGCAGACTTTCGGACAGCGCGTTCTCTCCGAGCCAGATCCCCAGATACGCGCGGGCGAAATCCGCGCCGGAGACGCTCCCCTGCAGCTCACCATTGAAGTACAGGCGTGATTCCTCGCCGTCGGGGCGATACTCGTAGACGTATTGATCGCCGTCCCCGACGTCCTGGTACAGGGCGTTGAAGCTCTCGAATCGATCGGCGAGTTCCGCCATGTCGTCCTCGTCGAACTGATTGTCCAGAACCACCTGCGTGGCCTCGCGAATGTCGTCGGCACCCACGTCGCGCAAGTAGGTAATCGCCAGTCGCCGTGGGACGTCACTCGTCAGCAGGTCCTCCGGCGCGGTATCTTCCGGGCCGTACAGGGCGGCAACATAGACACGGAAAATGCGGGCGTAGCGAGCGACCCCGTGGCCGACGAGCACCACGGACTCGCCGTCGACCTCCGCCTGGCGCGGTATGTCGACACCCTGGGAGCTCACCTTGTCCGCGTGTACAGGAGCGGCGGGCAGGAACAGCAGGGCGGCAACCGCGATGACAAGGAACAGGGGGTTCATGAAGGGGCTCTCCCAGGATCGGACAGGGCAGTCAGGCATTGACCAGTAATTATACAACAAATGTACATATGCATTCACATCCGACACGTTGCAGTGATTCCCGCAAGCCTAGGGTCAAGCAGCGTTTCGAGATACGGCTGACAGGGAACCCATTCCCTGGAAACAC
>SKYZ01000366.1 GCA_007127625.1 Aquisalimonas sp.
AGTTCCGCCACCGGGACAACGCGCGCTTCCAGAGCCTGGGCGCTTCCGGGGCGGTTGCCGCGGTGCTGTTCGCCTACATTCTGCTGCAGCCGTGGTCGATGCTGATCGTGTTCGTGGTGCCGGTGCCGGCCATCGTCTTCGCCGCCGCGTACGTGGGCTATTCCATGTGGGCGGAGCGCCAGGCCAGCGACAACATCAATCACAGCGCCCACCTCTGGGGTGCGGCCTGGGGCGTGGTCTTCCTGGTGGCGCTGGAGCCGGCGGTGCTGCCCCACTTCGTCAACGAGCTGCTGGCACCGCTGCAGTAATCAGAACGACGAGCCGGGCTGCTCGAGGAACGCCAGTTCCTCGGCGGTGGACTCCCGGCCGAGGATGGCGTTGCGGTGGGGAAACCGGCCGAAGCGGGCGATGACGTCCCGGTGGCGGATGGCGAAGTCCAGGAACACGTCGAAGGCGCCCTGGTGCGCCGGCGGGACTTCGCCCCGCAGCGCCCGGAACAGGACCACGCAGCGTTCCTGCATGACCGGATCCTCGGCGTGCTCCAGAGGCATGTACAGGAACACGCGTTCCACCGGCCGCAGCGCCCGGTCCTGACCCTGCCCCACGCCCGTCCGGGCGTGCTCCAGGGCCGGGGCATCGAGACTGAACGCATACGGGGTATCCCGGTAGATGTTCCGGGTGAACTGGTCCATCAGCAGGATCAGGGCCAGCCGGCCGCGGGCGGTCGCTGCCCAGTGGTCCAGATCGCCGGCGCCGGCAGCCTGGACCAGCGGTTCGAACCGCTGGCGGATGTCGGCGTCGGTGGCGTCACTCTTCGACCACCACAGGGCAGCGCGCTGATTCGCCAGGCGCCCGTCGTCCGGCTCATCGCCGAACCAGTAGTCCAGTACGTCCTGCGCTGTGGCCATGGTCCCGGTGTCCTGTAAGATGCTCTGCAGAGTCTGGCATCCCACACCGCAAGAGGATAGTCGAGCATTGCCCAGGTCGTTATCTTGGCCCCGCCGCCGTCCCGCCGGTCCTGTTGATCGGGATGTCCCTAACACTTCCGCACCGCACCGTCGCTGCAAGCGCCTCGCCCTTGCGCTGACGTCGGTGTTACTCGCTGTCGCCTTTGTCCTGGCCCCCGCCGCGGCCGAGGAAGATGTGACGCTGCCCAGGTTCCCGTCCATCAGCCCGGATGGCTCGGAAATCACCTTCTCCTGGCGCGGTGATCTCTGGCGCGTGTCCGCCGACGGTGGCAACGCCGTCCGCCTCACGCGGCATCACCTGGATGACCTGTTCTCCAGCTGGAGCCCGGACGGCGAGTGGATCGTGTTCGCCTCCATGCGCGACGGAGCCCTGAACCTCTGGCGCATCCACCGGGACGGCACCCGCCTGACCCAGCTCACCCATGGGGACCGCCACGTGCGCAACCCCTGGTACGGCCTGGACGAGGACGGCGAGCCGGTGATCACCTTCTCCGGATTGCTGGAAGCGGACGTCTACCGGGACGAGCGCCCCTACGCCGTTGCCCCCAGAGGCGGCGAGCACTGGCGGCTCCATGACGCCTTCGGTTCCACACCCCGTTTTTCCCCGGACGGACAGCGCCTCGTCTTTACCCGCGGCGGTTTCTATCACGGCTGGGAGCGGCGCCACTACCGCGGCCCGGATGCCATGGACGTCTGGCTCCACGACCGCGCTTCCGGTGAATTCCGGGCCGTGACCGAGCGCGATGGCGACGACGGCAACGCGCACTGGATGGATGACGGCACGCTGGTGTTCATGTCCGACCGGGAGCAGGAGACGGTGAACCTCTACCGCCTGGCGCTGGATGATGAGGATCCGCAGCCGCAACGGCTTACCGATTTCGACGGCCGTGACGTGCAGCACTTCGACGTGGCCCGTGACGGTGGCACGGCGGTACTGCATGTCTGGGATACGGTCTACACCCTGGATCTCACCGACGACGACGCCCGACCGCAGCCCGTGCGCTTCCGCGCCGGCGACGACGGTCGTGACCGCTACCAACTCAAGAGCATCGACCGCGAGGTCACGGAGGCCGCTCTCAGCCCGGACGGCAAGACCATGGCCTACATCGCCTACGGCCGGGTCTATGTGCGCCACATGGACGACCACAGCGTGACGCGCCCTGTGACGCGTGGGTCTCATGCGCGCCACAAGGACCTTCACTGGGCACCGGATGGTACCCGACTGTATTTCACCCATGACGACGACGGTACCGAATCCATCTATCGCGCGCGGGTGGCGCTCACCCGGGAGGAGATTCGCCGGGGCCCGGCGCCCACCGAAGCACGCCGCCCCCCTGCCAGCCCGGAGCCCGCGGCACCCGAGGAGCAACCAGCCACGGAACCGCAGCAGGAACCGCCCCCGGAAGACGACGCCATCACCGATCCGGGCCCGGACCCGGACCCGCCCGCGGCGGCCCCGGATGATCCCTTCGCGCCGGTGGATCCCGGCCTGCCAACGGATCCGCCGGTGGAACCGGACCCCACCGACCCGGTGGATATCCCTGAACCCCCGGCGACTGGACCCGAGGAGCCCGCTACGCCGGTACCCGACGAGGGCGTGGCACCAGAAGAAATCCCGACGGATCTGCCGACGGATCTGGACCCGAACCGCTGGCACGACGGCGTGCAGTTCGCCCTGCGGCCGGTGGTGCAGACCTGGCATAACGACCGCGAGGCCCGGCCCTCGCCGGACGGCCGACGCATTGCGTTCCGTCGCGGCCGCGGCGATCTCGTGGTCATGGATCTGCACAGCGGCGACAAACACACCGTCTTGGAAAGCTGGGACAGCGCCATCCAGTGGCGCTGGTCACCCGACGGGCGCCACATTGCCTACTCACAGAACGACCTCAACTTCAGCGCCAACATTTTCATCGTCCCGGCGGACGGTTCCGCGGAGCCGGTGAACATCACGCGGCACCCGCGGAATGACTTCAACCCGCGGTGGTCCGCCGACGGCCGCAAGCTCACCTTCATCTCCAACCGCTCCGGCGAGAGCTACGATCTCTACCGGGTGTACCTGGACCGCAGTCTCGAGCAACTCTCCCAGCGGGAGCGCGCCGGCCGATACCGCGATGCCCGTGCCCTCGCCCTGAAGCGGAAACCGCTCACCCCACGGGCCATCGCGGACCACGATGCGCTGCCGGAAGCGCCGGCGGGCCTGGACCTGGACACGGCCTGGCGGCGCGTCCAGCGCATCACCGGCAGTCCCCGCCAGCATTACGCCAACAAAATGACCCCCGGCGGTGATCGCTACGTGTTCAACGCCTCCGGCGAAGGCCTGGTGGCGGTGAACTGGGACGGAAGCAGCCGCCAACGCCTGGGCCCCGTCGCCGATATTCAACACCTGGATGTCACCGGCGAACGCGTTGTCTACATCGCCAATGGCCGCGTCGGTGTTGCTGCGATCACCGGCAACGAGCCTCACCGACATCCCGATATCAGCGACCGCCTGCGCGTCGACCTGGGCCAGCAGGCCCTGCAGAAGTTCCGCGAAACCGCGCGGATGATCGGCGAGAGCTTCTACCGGGACGACATGAAGGGGCTGGACTGGGAACAGGTCACCGGTGACTACCAGAGCCTGATCCGTCGCACCCGCACCGCCAGCGAGTTCAGCGACATCACCAACCGCTTCCTGGGCGAGCTGGCCGCATCGCACATGGGCCTCAGCAGTCCCGGGCCGGCGTCGGCCCTGCAGGAACCCTATGGACGACTCGGCATCGACCACGAGCCCGCCACCGCCGCCAGTGGTCGCGTCGGCTTCCGGGTCAATGACGTGATCGCGGAAGGCCCGACGGCGCTGGCCTCCACGCCACTGGAGCCCGGCGACGTGATCACCATGATCGATCTCGAGCCGTTCCAGGCGGATGAGACACTACTCCAGCGCCTGCGCGGACGAGTGGATCAGGAGATCATCATCACCTTCGAACGCACCCGGGACGGCCGTCGGCAGGAACACCGCAGCCTGTTGCGACCGGTGAGCTACGGGGAGCTGGCACGATTGCGCTATGACGCCTTCCGCGACGACAGCGAGGCGCTGGTCCACGAGCGTTCCGACGGCCGGCTGGGCTACATTCACATCCAGGCCATGAACCAGACCTCCCTGGAAGCGTTCCAGGGGGCTCTCTACGCCGCGGCCGAAGGACGGGACGGGCTGATCATCGACGTGCGCAACAACGGCGGCGGCCACACCACCGATCGCATTCTCACGTCCATCATGGCCCCGGATCACGCGTTCACGCTGCCTTCGGGGGCCCACCCCGGGCGCACCGGCCACTACCCCCAGGACCGGCTCGATGCGCCACGCTACACGCTGCCGATCAACATGCTGGCCAACGAGAAGAGCTACTCCAATGCGGAGATCCTGGCGCACGCCTTCTCCACCCTGGACCGGGGCACGCTGGTGGGCCAGCAGACCTACGGTGGCGTCATTTCCACCGGCCGCCACACGCTGATTGACGGCGCCACGGTTCGGCGGCCGTCCCGCGGGTGGTATCTTCCCGACGGCACGGATATGGAGCACCATGGCGCACAACCGGACCTGCTGGTGGAACAGCGGCCGGAAGACGAAATATCTGGCCGCGACGTCCAGCTCAAGCGCGCGGTTGACGACATGCTGGAGCGGCTGGACGACGCCCGGCAACACCGCCCGAAGGCACCGCACGAGGAGTAGCCCCATGGCCGAACACCCCATCAGCCGGTTTCCGGTGCAAGACCTGAACGACCTGCCCGAGGACATCCGCAGCTACGTACTGGCCATCCAGGAGAAATCCGGCTTCGTGCCCAACGTCTTCCTGGCGCTGGCGCACCGGCCCGACGAGTGCCGCGCCTTCATGACCTATCACGACACGCTCATGGACGGTGAAAGCGGCCTGACCAAAGCCGAGCGGGAGATGATCGTGGTGGCCACATCCGCCGCCAACCAGTGCCTGTACTGCGTGGTGTCCCACGGCGCCATTCTCCGCATCCGCGCCAAGGACCCCCTGCTGGCCGACCAGGTGGCGGTGAATTACCGCAAGGCGAACATCACCGACCGCCAGCGCGCGATGCTGGACTACGCCATGAAAGTGGCGCTGTGTTCGGAGGACATCGAGGAACTCGACTTCGAAGTGCTCCGGGAGCACGGCTTCACCCAGGACGACATCTGGGACATCGGCGCCGTTGCCGCCTTCTTCGCCATGAGCAACCGCCTGGCCAACATGGCCTCCATGCAACCCAACCGCGAGTTCTACAGCATGGGGCGGTGAAAGCCTCGACCGCGGGTCGGGGCAAGCCGTGGGGCCGGGACGGTGCATCAACCATCGATTCGGCCCTCACGGCCGGCAACTCTAGATCGTAGGGCGGACCTCCAGGTCCGCCTTCCCCTGACACGAAAACCAGGGTGGTTTATCGGAGGCCGTAACGGCGGACCTGAAGGTCCGCTCTGCCGTCGGGTACGGTCGGCCCTTGTCGTGACTCACTCATCGCGGGCGGGATGCCCCCACTCCTCCAGAATCTCCAGCACATGCGGGATGGCCGGAGGGATTTCCTTGTCCGAAGACGAGCGCACCAGCATGCCCCGATGCGACGCCGGCACCAGCATAGGGGGCGGGGCGTCTGCCAGGCTCAGGGAGGAAACGGGGACCACACCGTCACCCACGCCCTCGCCCAGCTCCCGCCACCAGCTCTCGAACTGCCGGGGCATTTCTTCCGTTCCCAGTTCCGTGGCGATCCCGCCGACGGTATCCAGCAGATCCGGGTCTGGCTCGCCGAGCATGCCGCCGATCACCCGCAGGGGGACCGCCCCCGGCCAGGGCCGCTCATTGAGTTCGGTCAGGAACTGGCTGCCCGGCCGCAGGTCGATCTTGGCCGCACCGGTCCCGCTACGCAGGGGTGCAAACAGGCTGAAGTCCTCTTCCTTGGCCTGGCCGACGAACTCCCGAAGGCCCAGCCAGACCCGCAGACGCGCCAGCTCGGAGCCATGATTGGGCGTGCCCACGAGAATCCCCCCCCGCACTGGCGGGCCCTCCACCGCGGACTCCCCCTCCACCGGATGACGCAACCGGGAGACGAAATCCCTGATGACCAGGCCGCCCATGCTGTGGCCCACCAGGACCACGGGGGCATCACCGGGCAGCGTCGACCACCGCTCCGCCAACAGATCCACGCTGAGGTCGATGGCGTGATCATTGGGGTAGCGAAACTCCCAGGCAGCGATGCCTTCGGCGGCAAGGGCCGGCACCAGGTCGTCCCAGATGTCGCCCGGCTCGTCCAGGCCATGAATGAGGATGACGTCCGGGTGCTGTTCGCCGTCCCCGGTGTCGCCGCGGGAGATGAAACCGAGCCGGTCGTCCGGCAGGCGCATCTGCTCCGGGAACTGCTCACGGAGCAGATCATGGAGTTCCACCCGCAGCTCCCGTTCCCGGCCGGGATGCTCTTCGGCCCACCACGTCCAGGCGGCCACTCCGAGAAGCCAGATCATGACGGGGGCCGCCACCACCGCGAACCAGAACCGGAACCGCCGCTTCCCCGGCTCTTTCATCCACGCTCTCCCCCAGTTGTAACAGCTGAAATGGCGACAACATCCTACACGCCGCACCCCCTTTTCCGGGGCCATTGCGTCCATTTACATAGACACGCACCCGAGCCAAATGTCTCCTGTGGTCGCCCTCTCAATGACTCCCAGGGTTTTCGCCGCGTTGACAGGAACGGCCTCAGATCCTGTCCGCAAACCAGGCGACACCCAGGGCCGTACCGGCCAGAGTGAGGCATGGAGTTCAGGCCGTAACACGCTGATGGCTGGTGCAGGCGAACGAAGGGGTAGGCATCATTCCAGTGCCCACCCGGCTGGTGACGCCGATCCACGAGCACCACGTCGGTTTCGGCCGCGTCCATGAGGGCATCGACGAATGCCATGCCAAGGGCCCCGGCGCCGATCACGAGATAATCGGTCTCGATGGTTGTCATGCTCTCTCCTCCTGCATCCTTGCTGTCACTATGGTTTGCCGCAGCCGGGCACGATGTGCCGCCACCGTACCCGGCCGATTCCGCTCAGGCGCCTCAACGCTCGATGCCACACTCGTCGTCCAGTGCGGCGCTGCGCGCCTCGTCAACCGGGATGGTTAGTTCCCCTTCCTCGGGCACACCGACGAAGACGGCGGTGATCACCGTCTCCTGCTCGGTGCTGGGATTGTAGGCTGTGTGGACGGTGTCACCGGGGTCCACCAGTGCATCACCCGGGCCGTACTCCCGACCCACGCAGTCCTCCGCGAACATGAACACGAAGTCTCCCTGTGTGACGTTGACCAGCACCGTTCCCGGGTGCGTGTGCCACGGGAACACCGCCCCAGGCTGGATGGTGAACTGCATCACCGTCAGGTACGACGCATCCTCGTGGGAGATGTCCTCGCGGGACAGTCCTTCCAGCTGCTGGGTGATCGCGATGGAGACCTCGCCGTCGAACGCGTGCCGCTCGGTCAGGGGCTCCGCAGCGATAGGCTCGGGGTCGGCCCGGGTTTCAGTCACGGCCAGCACGACCACCGCCACGGCAACAACTGCGGCCAGCAGGCCGCGGTTCATCAAGACAACAGGACTCTGATGTTGCATCTCCGTATCTCCCTTTACTTCTGCATTCATAACCACTCCCCGCGGTCCCGGTTGCAGACCAGCGGGTGCCCCGTCAGCGTCGTACCCCGCGCACCACGCGGTACTGCCGCGGGACTGTGATGCCCAGGGCGTCGGCAAAGCCGTCGTGGAAGGCGGTGAACTCGGCCTCGAAGCGGGCTCTCTGCTCCGGACCCAGCTTTCTCGCCAGGGTGTGCACCGGACCGTAGCCCTCGGAGAAGGTGCGCCACGCAGCCGCCCCGTCGGGCTCCCGGTAGTACGACGTCCCCTCTTCCACATCGACGTCGAAGGCCTCGCCCAGGAGTTCCCGCAGCCGCGCCGTCCGGCCCCATTCAAACGGGGACGGCGGGGGTTCGCCCTCCGGGGGCGGCATGTACCCCTTGATGATCCTGAACATCTCGAACACGTTGCCGTCCGGCGTCCACACGGCCAGAGCCAGCCTGCCGCCCGGCCGGCAGACGCGCGCAAGCTCGGCTGCCGCGTCGTCCGGTTGCTGAGCGAACATCACGCCGAAGGTGGAGATCACGGCGTCGAACTCACCGTCCGCGAAGGGCAGATCCTCGGCGTCGCCCTCGACGAATTGAATATCGAGCCCCCGCGCGGACGCCTGCTGCCGGGCGGGAGCCAGCATGTCCGGGGCGAAATCCACACCGGTGACCTGGTGGCCGCGCTCGGCCAGGCGGCGCGCCGCCCAGCCGGTGCCCGTTGCCACGTCTAGGATCCGCGCACCGGGCCCCGGATTCAGGCGGTTGATGGTGTGCTCGATAGCATCCAGGATGCCCCGGCTTACTTCGTCATAGGCCGCGCCTCCGGCGGACCACACCGTCGACGGGCCAGCGTTGTGGGAGTGGATCGGGCTGGCACCCGGTTCAGCTGCTATGTTCATGACATGCCTCCTTGATGGTTGCTCCAGGCGCTGGGTGCGCCACGGGGAAAGCATCAGGAAACAGGCCAGGGCCCTGCCAGTTCATAAACTGAACCGGACAGGTGGTGCTCCCCACGTCGACACTGCACCGGTGTTGCAGATGAGGAGGGAAACCATGTCGAGGCACACTGGATACGGGCAGTTCTGTCCGGTCGCCAAGGCGTCCGAGATCCTGACCACGCGCTGGACGCCGCTGATCATGCGCGAGCTGGTGAGCGGTTCTTCCGGCTTCAACGAAATCCACCGCGGCGTGCCGCTGATGTCACGAGCGCTGCTGGCGCAACGGTTGCGGGAACTCACCGACGCCGGCGTGCTATGCCGTAATGACCGCGGCACCTACCGCCTCACCGAGGCCGGCGAATCCCTGGGGCCCATCATCATCGCCATGGGGCTGTGGGGTCGCCAGTGGGTGGAGAGCGCCGCAGACGGCCCGGACTGGGACGCTGGCGTACTCATGTGGGACATGCGCCGACGCATCGACACCAGCGTTCTTCCGCCGGGACGGACGGTCCTGCAGTTCGACTACGGAGATGCGCCCACGGAGATGCGCAGATGGTGGCTGCTGATCGAGGATGACGAGGTGGATCTCTGCCAGTCCGATCCCGGATTCGAGGTGGATCTCTACATCACCAGCACGGTGCGCGACATGGGTCGCGTGTGGATCGGACAGCGTGGTCTGACTACAGCCCTGAAACGGGACGAGATTCGAGTCCACGGACGCATCGACCTGGAGCGAAGCATGCCGCAATGGTTGATGTTGTCCGTGATCGCGGAGGAAGGGAACCGGCAGCAGGAAGCGGAGCTCGCCGGGTGAGCAGCCGACAGTCCGGCGACCGCGTCCCTGGCGGTGTCTGATCAGGTGTCCATTGCCCACAGGTGGGCTGCCACGATTGCCCGCCATGGGCTGAACTGGGCCAGCCAGTGACCGGTCTCCCTCTCCCCGGGCTGCTGCTGGCGCCCCAGGAGCGACTGCAGGCTGCGGCGTACGCCCAGGTCCCCTTCCATGGCACCGTCCAGCCACGCGAAACCCCGCAGCAGCGTGTAATTGACGGTCCAGGGGCCGACACCGCGGATGGCGCGCAAACGCCCTCGCAGATCGTCGACATCCGCCAGCTCCGCGCCGACGCCCAGAGGCAGTTCACCGCGGATCACCCCCTCGCTCAGGGCACGGATGGTGTCCGCTTTGGTCCGTGACACCCCCGCCCCCCGCAGCGAGGCCTCGTCCATGGCCGCCAGGCTGTCAGCATCAGGAAAGGCGTGCACCCCGGCCGGATGGCACAGCCCCGCCGCACGAATCAGCTTCCTGCGCACGGCGATCGCCGCGCTGACACTGATCTGCTGGCCGATGACCGCCCAGATCGCCGCCTCGAACGGCGTTGCCGCCTGGGCAACCCGCAACCCGGGCCGCGCGCGGATCAGTCGGCCCACATCGGGGTGCTCACCATGGGCCGTCTCGAACGCCTCCACCGGCTGGGTCAGCCCCAGGAGCGATTGGCACAGCCCGGTCAGCGCCTCCGCGTCACCATTGCCCAGGGCGCTGCCGAGCTGCACCTCCACCCGGGCGCTGCGGTCTTCGAAATCCACCTGCAGGACGGCCGGCGCACCGTGCCAGACAAACCCTTTCACCAGCACCCGGCCTTCCACCCGTTCAGCGGTCTGCTCCGGGTCCCGTTGATGAAACCGGAGGATGTCATCGGGTCGATACCCCGGCGGCAGCGCCAGTTCCAGCCGCAGCGTCCCGCTCCCAGTCATTCCCGGCTCTCGCGGTCCAGCAGGACCCGCTTGCGCTCCACTCCCCAGCGGTAACCGGAGAGCCCGCCATCGTTACGCACCACGCGATGACAGGGGATGGCCACCGCCAGGGCATTCGCGGCACAGGCGCCGGCCACCGCCCGGGCGCTGCCCGGGGCACCGATGCGGCGCGCCAACTCCGAATAGCTGACCGTCTCTCCCGGCGGAACGGCCCGCAGCGCTTCCCAGACCCGCCGCTGGAATGCGGTGCCACGGATATCCAGGGGCAGATCCAAGCCGGTGCGGGGTGACTCGACGAAACCGACCACCTGCGCCACTTCCTGCTCGAACGGCTCGTCTCCACCAACCAGTTCCGCGGCGGGGAAACGGTCTTCCAGTTCGTGGACCAGGGCTTCAGGGTCATCACCCAGGAGAATGGCGCAGATACCGACCTCCGTTCGCGCCACCAGGATGGCACCCAGGCGGCACTCGGCCACGGCGAAGCGGATCTCGGCACCTTCGCCGCCAGCCCGGTACCGGCCGGGGGTCATGCCCAGTTCGGCATCCGCCTCGGCATAGAACCGGCCGCTGGAGGAATAGCCGGCATGGTAGATGGCGTCGGTGACACTGGCACGCTCGGAGAGCGCCCGCCGCATGGTCTCGCTGCGGCAGGCGGCGGCGTAGGCCCGCGGGGTCAGGCCAGTTGCCGCCTTGAAGGTGCGTTGCAGATGCCAGGGGCTCCAGCCCACCTCGGCGGCCAGTTCCGCCAGCCGCGGCGGCTGCTCCGAGGCCTCGATATAGCGGCAGATCCGGGTAATCACGTCAGTCTGCGCGGGTGTGGACGTACTGCTCACGAGTCGCCTCCGTCATGCCTGGATTTCCGTTCCGATGAGGGTAGTCCGGTGCTCTCCCGGGGGCACTCCGGATCTTGCGCCAGGGGACGTGTCCTCCATTGAACAGAAGCCTGCGCTCCGAGAACAGTAGAGCCTCCCGCCTCTGGTAACAATCTCTCTACGTATCGACAGTCAGCGCGGTGACCGGACGCGGCGAGCTGCCTGGATCGCCGCGTCCACGGGCCAACGCAAGTATTGGCATTCATTCCACGTGCCAATGGGAGAGAGAGGCAATGGCGAAGTTCCCCAAGAGTGCAAGCGTCGTGATCATCGGCCAGGGAGGCATCGTCGGAGCGTCCGTGGCCCACCACCTCATCGAACGGGGGTGGGACAACATCGTCGGTATCGACAAGTCCATGATTCCCACGGATGTGGGCTCCACCTCCCACGCCTCGGACTTCTGCTACATGACCTCGCACGACCACATGACGTGCTACACCACCATGTACAGCGCCGATTTCTATGAAAAGCGCGGCCATTACCAGCGCGTCGGCGGCCTTGAGATCGCCCGGGTGGGCGATGACGAGCGCTTGGAGGAGCTGAAGCGCAAGGTGGGCTCGGCCCGCGCCTTCGGCACCAACGCGCACATGATCAGCGCTGGCGAGGCCAAGGAGCGCATGCCCCTGCTCAACGAGGATATGGTCCAGGCGGCCATGTGGGACCCGGATGCCGGACTGGTCATTCCGCGCTCCCAGACCGTGGCCGGCGAGTTGGTGGAGGAAGGCAAGGCCACCGGACGCCTGCAGACGTTCGCCAATACGCCGGCGACGAGCCTGGACATCCGCCACGGCCAGATCCATGGCGTGGAAACGCCCCGTGGTTACATCGAGACCTCGAAGGTGGTCGTGTGCTGCGGGATCTGGGGCCGCCTCATCGCCGAACAGGCGCTGCAGGACCTGCCCATGATGCCGGTGGAACACCCACTGCTGTGGTTCGGCCCCTACGAGGAGTTCAACGGCACCGGCTACGAGATCGGCTACCCGCTGATGCGGGACCAGGGCAACTCCGCCTACCTGCGTGACACCGGTGACCCCGTTACCTCCGAGGGCGGCTACATCGAGTGGGGCTACTACGAGGAGAGGGCGCCACGACTCGTGCACCCCCGGGACATCCTGGAGAAGGAAGAGTCACGGCTTTCTCCGTCGCAGCGTGATCTGGAGCTGGAGCAGATCATGGAGCCGCTGGAGCGGGCCATGGAGCTCACCCCCATCCTCGCCGAGCTCGGGCTGGACGAGAAGCGCTCTTTTAACGGGCTACTGTCAGTGACCGCTGATGGCGGTTCCATCATCGGTGAATCACCGCAGACCGAGGGCCTGTGGTTCTGCGAGGCCATCTGGGTCAAGGACGGTCCCGGCGCCGGCAAGGTGCTGGCGGACTGGATGACCGACGACCGGACCGAGATCGATCACCACGGCATCGACATCGCACGGTTCTACCCGCTGCAGAACACCCCCTGCTACATTCACGACCGCTGCTACGAGACGGCCTTCAAGATCTACAACCCGCCGGTGCACCCGCGGGAGCCCTACGCCATGGGTCGCAACCTGCGGCGCAGCCCCTTCTGGCCCCGGGAAGAGGCCCTGGGCGGCTATTTCATGGAAGCCGCCGGCTGGGAACGTGCCCACGGCTACGCCGCCAACGAGGCGCTGCTGCTGGACACCTATGGACACCGGATTCCGGAGCGCCACAACGAGTGGGACAACCGCCACTTCTGGCGCGTCTCCAACGCCGAGCACCTGGCGCTGTCCGAGAACGTGGGCATGATCAACCTCTCCCACTTCGCCGTGTTCGACGTCTCCGGACCCGACGCCGAGCCGCTGCTGGAATATCTGTCGGTGGCCAAGGTGGGCGGCGACACGCCCATCGACAAGGGCGTGTACACCCACTTCCTCGACCACGAAGGCGGCGTCAAGGCGGACCTGACCATCATCCGCCTGGGAGAGGACCGCTGGCGGGTGATGTGCGGCGGGGACACCGGCCACCGGGACTACGTGTGGATGAAGCGCATCGCCTCCCGCAAAGGGCTACACGCCTATATCGACGACCGCACCGACCACCTGGGCTGCCTGGGCCTCTGGGGACCGAATGCCCGGGAAACCCTGCAGGCGGTCGCGGATCACCCGGCGGAACTGAGCCACGAGCGCTTCCCGTTCGCCACGGCCAAGCAGATCACCATCAAGGGCATGCCCGTGTACGCCTTCCGTATTTCCTACGTGGGCGAACAGGGCTGGGAGCTGCACGTGCCCTTCAGCTACGGCCTGTCCCTTTGGGATCTGCTGTACGACGAAGGGGTGACGCCGGTGGGCATCGAGACCTACGCCAACAGTCGGCGCCTGGAGAAGAGTCTGCGGCTGCAGAACGCCGACCTGCTCACCGAGTACAACCTCTACGAGGCGGGCCTGGCGCGGCCCAAGGTCAAGGCGGCGGACTTCCACGGCAAGGAGGCCTACCTGGCCCAACGCGAACGCGACAGCCAGCCGGCGTACCTGTGCACCATGACCATGGTGGACAACCGGGATGAGAACGGGGTGCCGCGCTACCCGGTGGGCCACTGCCCGCTGCTGGACCCGGAAACGGGCAAAGTATTAGTCGACCAGCTCGGGCGGCGCTCCTACACCACCAGCGTGGCGTACGGGCCCTCGGTGGAGAAGACCATCGCCATGGGATACCTCCCGCGGGAGTTCGCAGTGGAAGGCAAGGAGCTGCTCATGGAGTATTTCCACGAGCACTTCCCGGTGCGCATCGAGGCGGTGGGCTACCGGGCCCTGTACGACCCGGACAACGAGCGGCCGAAGTCCTGAAGACGCGCTGACGCCGACTGACGATCACCTGCTCACGTACACGTGGCGGCGATGGCCGACTTCCACGACTGTCACGCGCAGGTGATCGTGATTTTCCCATGGGCCTTCAGATCATCGAGCAAGGCCTCATAGCTCATGGTCGGCTCGGCAACACGGTCCTCGAAGGCGGCCAGGTCTTCCTGATCCTCGGCCAGTGCGGCGCGTACCGCATCGTTAACGATGTCCGACACGGTACGGTTCGAGTGCGCTGACTTGAGGCGGAGAGCCGCGTGAAACTCTGGATCGAAGTAGACCGTAGAACGCTTGGAAGGCTGAGCCATGGCGCTCCACCCTGATGTCGGCATCCGAGTTAAGCGCTACAACGTCAAAACGTCAAGACGCTAGAGAAGCTATAGGTTCACGCCCGCATCCTTGATCTCCGGAAGCGGCACATCCGCGCCCTTCGCGACACCGCGCAGCCAATCGATCTCCTTCGCCCAGCCTTCAGGGCCGGCTGGGGTTTCCAGGAACATGGGTTTTTCGCGGGTACGCGGATCGGTAACTATCCGGCGGAAGGCATCCGGGCCGATCTCGCCGCGGCCGATCAGGGCGTGGCGGTCCTTGCGTGAAGCGAACGGCGGCTTGGAGTCGTTCAGGTGCAGCGCGGCCAGACGGTCCAGGCCCAGCACGTCGTCGAAGGCGGCCCAGGTCTCCTCCCAGCCTTCTTCCGTGTGAATGGGGTAACCCGCCGCAAAGGCATGGGCGGTATCCACGCACACGCCGAAGCGCTCCGGCTGCTCCAGGCGGTCGAGCATGGCCCGCAGTTCCTCGAAGCTCTTGCCCAGGGTTGTGCCCTGGCCGGCCACGTTCTCCAGCACCAGCAGCACGTCGGCCTTGTCCGGGTGGGCCCGGCAGACCTCGTTCAGGGCGTGGGCGATCTGACCCATACCCGTCTCGTCCCCCTCGCCCACGTGGGCACCCGGGTGGAAGTTCAGCAGGTCCACGCCGAGCTGATGGCAGCGGATCAGCTCCTGCTCAAAGGCATTATAGGACTTGGCGAACTTGTCCGGATCGGTGGTGCCGAGGTTGATGAGATAGGAGCTGTGGCTCATCACCGCACCGATGTCATGCGTCTTCCGGTTTTCCCGGAAGGCCGCGGCTTCGTCATCGCTGACGGGCTTCACCTGCCACTGGCGCTGGTTGCGGGTGAAGATCTGGATGCAATCACAGCCGATTTCGCGGCCGCGTTCAGGGGCATTCTGGGGGCCGCCGGCGGCGGAGACGTGAGCGCCGAGTTGCATGGATTGGTGGCTCCTTGTCGGTTTGGTGGCAGGTTCATGGTGCATCGAGGCGAAGGGCGGACCTTTAGGTCCGCCGATCAGGCATCGATCAACCGCCTTGGCTTGCATGTCTGTTAAAGGCGGACCTGAAGGTCCGCCCTACAGGCCCTCGTAGGCGCTACGCCTGTCTCAGGTCTACCTGATCAAACGGTGATCATGTCCTGACCGCGAACGGGGCGCCGTGTGTCGGCCACTGGGAGTCCGGGACGATCACGATCTTGCCCAGGTAGTTGCTGCCCCTGTCGACGAAGTACCGTTCGGCGTCGTGGAGTTCCGAAAGCCGGAAGGCACCGTGGAGCACCGGCCGGAGCTGACCGGAGCGGATCCAGGCGATCAACTGCTCCGCCTCCTCCCGGGTGCCATGGGAGACACCAAAGATCTGTACCTGATAGAGATAAATGCGCGTCCACATGATCTCGCTGACATTGCCGGCGCTGGCGCCGGCAATGCTCAGGCGCGGGTAAGTGGTGCGCGCCTTCATGTCGAAGATCATGCTGTCGATGAAGCGGTCGGTCATCTCGCCACCGGCAAGGTCCATGACCGCGTCGATGGGCCGATCGCCGGTGACGGCGCGCACACGGCCTTCGAAGTCCTCCATTTGTGAGCGGTCCAGCACCGCCTCGGCGCCCAGCTCCAGCAGGGCATCCGCCTTGTCCTGCTGGCTGAGCGCGTACGGAATCGCCCGCATGATGCGGCAGAGCTGGATCAGCGCAGTGCCCACGCCGCCGCTGGCCCCGGTGACCAGCACCCGCTCGCCGGCCGTCACGCCGGCAGCGTTCAGCATGTGCAGGGCGGTCTGGTAAGAGCACATGCCCATGACGGCCAGCTCGGCATCCGCCAGGTCGGCGTTGTCAACGGCGTGGAACTGATCCGACGGCACGGTGACGTATTCAGCGAATCCGCCATCGGCGCCGTGGCCATAATAGTCCGGCGTCAGGTTGATGTCCCGACGGCTGTCGGCGTAGATGTTGAAATCCAGCAGACCGCGTTCGCCGACGCGGCCGGGATCCACGCCCTCACCCACCGCCGCGACCCGTCCGGCCACGTCGGCGCCCTGGATGCGCGGGAACGTGAACGTCGGCGACCCGCCCATCTGGAACGACACAGTGTCGCCCTTGTCCTTCACTGGATAGAGTCCTTCGCGAGCCTTGCGGTCGGTATTGTTCTTGGCGGTGGCGGTCACCTGCACCAGCACCTCGCCGGGCCCAGGCCGGGGCACCGGCACATCCTGCCGATACTCGAGCTTGTCCACACCGCCGTGGCCGGTGAGGAGCATTG
>SKYZ01000384.1 GCA_007127625.1 Aquisalimonas sp.
ATGCGGACGGTGGCCAATCACCTGGAGAACGAAGGGCTGCTTGAACGCCCGCTGTACCTGCGCTTGCACGGTCGCCTGAGCGGCGAGGCGGAGCGCCTGCAGAGCGGCGAATACCGCATCCCGCCGGGCATGACCGCGCCGGAACTGGTGGCGCGCCTGGCCCGGGGGCAGGTCGTGCAGCACCGCTTCACCATCGTGGAAGGGTGGACATTCAGGCAGCTGCTGGCGGCACTTGAGGCCGACCCGCGCATCGTTGACACCCTTAATGACGTGGACGGCGAGACGATCATGGCGGAGCTGGGAAGCGAGGATGAGCATCCGGAAGGCTGGTTCTATCCCGAGACCTACAGTTTCACTCGTGGCACCAGTGACCGGGACATCCTGCGGCGCTCCCATCGGGCCATGCAGGAGCGGCTGGAGGCGGCGTGGGCCCAGCGCGAGGAGGATCTGCCGCTGGATTCCGCCTATGAAGCACTGATCCTGGCCTCGATCATCGAGCGGGAAACCGGTGCGCCGCATGAGCGACGGGAGATTGCCGGGGTGTTCAAGCGGCGACTCGAGCAGGGCATGCGGCTACAGACCGACCCTACCGTGATCTACGGCATGGGGGACGACTATGACGGGCGCATCCGCACCCGGGACCTGCGCACGGACACGCCGTACAACACCTACACCCGCCACGGCCTGCCGCCGACTCCCATCGCCATGCCCGGCGGGGCATCCCTGGAAGCGGCAGTGGATCCCGAACCGGGGGAGTACCTGTACTTCGTCTCCCGGGGCGATGGCACGCATCAGTTCTCGCGCACGCTGGACGAGCACAATGCTGCAGTACGGCGCTACATTCTCGGCCAAGGGGGCGACGACGAGTGAGCAGCGCGGGGCCCGGACGGTTCATTACCCTCGAAGGGGTGGAGGGCGCCGGCAAGACCACGGCCCTGGAGGCCGTGGCGTCGTATCTCGCCGAACGCGGCCATGCACCGCTGGTGACGCGGGAGCCCGGTGGTACGGATCTGGGCGAGGCCGTGCGCGGCCTGCTGCTGGACCACGCCGGCGAGGGTATGCACGGGGACACCGAGGCACTGCTGATCTTCGCCGCCCGCGCCGAACACCTGCACCGGGTGGTCCGGCCCACCCTGGCAGCGGGCCAGTGGGTCCTCTGTGATCGCTTCACCGACGCCACCTACGCCTACCAGGGCGCCGGGCGCGGACTGGGAAGCGGGCGGGTGGCGGTGCTGGAGGACTGGGTCCAGGGAAATCTGCGCCCGGATCTCACCCTGGTGCTGGATCTCCCGGTGAGTCAGGGACGGGCCCGCGCCGGTGGGCGCAGTGCGCCGGACCGATTCGAGCGGGAACAGGATGCCTTCTTCGAGCGTGTACGCGACTGCTATCTGCAGCGGGCCACCGACGACCCAGAACGTGTTCGCGTGATCGATGCCTCGCAAGACCAGGCAGCAGTCGGTCTTGCCCTCCGGCAGACGCTGGACACCTGGCTGAGGGAGCGTGGACTGCATGACTGAGGGGATGACCGCACCGTATCCCTGGCAGCAGTCGGCATGGGACAGCCTTGCCCGGCGGCTGGTGCGGGATCGTCTGCCGCATGCCGTACTCCTGGCGGGCCCCGAGGGCCTTGGAAAGGGTGCCCTCGCCAGACACCTCGCAAGCGCTCTGCTGTGCCGTGACAACGCCGGGCCGGAGCCTTGCGGAGGCTGTGACGGGTGCCGTCTGATGACAGCCGGAAATCACCCCGATTTCCACCACCTGGCGCCGGAGGAGGGTAGCCGGGTGATCAAGGTGGATGCGGTGCGCGAACTGAGCCATGCCATGGGGCTGAAGAGCCAGTTCGGCGGTTACCGTGTAGCCATCGTTGCTCCCGCCGAACGCATGAACACCAGCGCGGCCAACAGCCTGCTCAAGACCCTTGAGGAGCCGCCCGCCGGTACCGTGCTCGTTCTGGTGGCCCACCAGCCGTCGCGGCTGCCGGCCACCATTCGCAGTCGCTGCCAGGTGCTCCAGGTGCACGCACCGGACGCCACGGACGCCACACACTGGCTGCGCCAGCAGGGCAGTGACGCCGCCGTGGAGCTCCTGGGTGTGGCCGGCAATGCGCCCCTGGCCGCGCAGGCTCTGCTGGAGCAGGGCGCTGCGGAGGTTCTGGATGCGCTGCTGGACCAGTTGAGTGCCATCGCCACGGGGCGGATGGCCCCCGTGGATGCGGCCGGCCGCTGGTCCAAGGACCAGCTGGGGCTGGTGACGGCGTTGCTGCTTTCCGTCATGATGGATCTGGCCCGAGTGCAGGGCACGGCAGTCAAACCGAGAATCAGTCGACTGAATGAACTGCCAGCGACGCTAGACTCGGAACAGTTGCACGGCTATCTGGACCAGCTTCTGGAACAGCGGCGGCTGGCGGATCATCCGCTGAACGCACAGCTGGTGCTGGAATCGTTATTCATCCGCTGGAGTGAAATCTGTCCACGGGAGGCAGCCCATGGCTGACGGAGCAGGCGGCCGCGGAGGCCGGCAGGGGATTCTGTCCCTGACCATCAAGGACAAACATGCGCTCTACGCCGCGTACATGCCTCATGTGCGCAACGGCGGACTGTTCGTTCCCACCACCAACAGCTACCGCCTGGGCGACGAGGTATTCATGCTGCTGAGCCTGATGGAGGAGTCGGAGAAGCTCCCCATTGTCGGCAAGGTGATCTGGATTACGCCCCAGGGCGCCCAGGGCAACCGCACCGCGGGTGTCGGCCTGCAGTTCAGCGAAAAGGACGGTGCCCCGGCGCGCAACAAGATCGAGACCTACCTGGCTGGCGCCCTGGAATCCGAGCGCCCGACCCACACCATGTAACCACCCGCACACCCCTGTCGGAGATCGTCAAAGCCATGGCGCAACTGCCGCTGGTGGATTCCCATTGTCACCTGCACATGCTGGACGCCGCACCGGACCACCCGGTGCAGTACCTGGAGCATGCCCGCGAGCAGGGCATCGGCCACCTGATGACCGTCAGCGTGGACCTGGACAGCGTGCCCGAGCTTCTCGCCCTGGCGGAGCACTATCCACAGGTCTCCACCTCGGTGGGTGTGCACCCTTGCGGCCGCGACCTGCGCGAAGTCAGCCCGGCAAAGCTGGCTGCCCTTGCCGACCACCCGCAGGTGCTCGCCATCGGTGAAACGGGTCTGGATTACATGTGCACGGGGCCGGAAGACCGGGACTGGCACCATGAGCGCTTTCGCCAGCAGGTGCGCGCCGCGCACCTGGCCGGAAAGCCGGTGATCATCCACTCCCGCGGCGCCCCCGAGGATACGGCACGGATCCTGAAGGAGGAGGACGCCGAGGCCGTGGGTGGCGTGATCCACTGCTTTACCGATGACATGGCTTCGGCAAGGCGATACCTGGATCTGGGGTTTTTCATTTCGCTGTCAGGAATCCTGACGTTCCGACAGGCCGATGCGCTGCGCGAGGTGGCGAGGAAGTTGCCCCGCGACTGCCTGCTGGTGGAAACCGACTGCCCCTACCTGGCTCCGGTGCCGCACCGAGGCAAGCAGAACCAGCCCGCCTGGGTGCGCGAGGTGGCCGAGTGTCTCGCTGAAGTGCGTGGTGAGTCCCTGGGAGCCGTTGCCGAGTACACAACCACGAACTTCTACCGCCTGTTCCCCACCGCGCCCCCGTTGGATCGTCAGGCCACCCTGTAACGGTTGACGAGGATCCAGGATTATTCTCTGTTATAAAACGGAGTATTACGCACGTTATTTCATGTGGTTTCGGGAACCTTGGTTGCCAGCATTTCGGCACGTTTGACGGCGTAGTCCAGCTGCCCCGGTTCGAGATAGAAGTGAGGCGAGAAGCGGACACCGCCACCGCGGGCGGCGCAGATGATGCCATCGTCCATGAGCGAGCGATACAATCGCTTGTTGTCGCGCCCGGGGGCGCGGAAAACCACGATCCCGGAGCGGCGCTCATTCACCGTGTCGCTGAGGGTCTCCAGCTCAGGGCTGCGTTCCAGGCGCTCCAGCAGATACTGCACATTGCTGCGCACCCCGGCCTCCACGGCCGCCATGCCCACCTCGTCCTGGAGCACCGCCAGACTGGCCTCAAGGCCGTGGACACCCATGAGGTTCGGGCTGCCACATTCGAACCGGCGTGCCGTTTCGGCGGGGCGCCATTCCTTGCTGTCGTAGTTGCCCGCATCGGCCACCATGTGCCAGCCGTACTGGGTCAACGCCAGTTCGTGGCGCAGTGATGCCCTGCAGTAAAACAGACCGAGACCCTCAGGGCCCAGCAGCCACTTGTGGCCGTCCGCCACGACAAAATCCGCATCCACTTCGTTGAGGTCGAACTGCAGTGCGCCCAGCTGCTGGATCGCATCCACGCAGAACAGCACGCCATGCTCGCGGCACGCGGCGGCAAGCCGTCGCAGATCCATGCGCAGGCCGTCGCCGTACTGCACCGCGCTGACGGTGAGCAGGCGCGTTCGGGGCCCGATGGCTGCAATCAGCGCGTCCTCGGGGCTTTCGTGGGCGGGGTCTTTGAGTACCGGGTCACGCACCACCACCCCCTGGTCCTGCAGGGACTCCCAGACGATGCGGTTGGACGGGAACTCGGAGCGGTTGATGATCACCTCGTCTCCGGGCGCCCAGGAGAGCCCGTAGGCGATGAAAGACAGCGCCTCGGAGGTGTTCTTCACCAGCGCCACATCCTCGGTCGCAGGCGCGTTGATCAGGCGGGCACAGCGTTCACGCAGGCGCTGCTCCACCTTCAGCCAGCCGGGATATCCCGCCGCCCCCCGGGCAACGTTCGCGCGGGCAAACGCGGCCACTGCATCGCCGGTGCGCTTCGGCCAGGCGCCGACGCCGGCGTGGTTGAGGTAGACAATGTCGGAATCCTGGGGAAATTGCGGGTGCGCCATACCAAACTCCGGCGTGCAACGGGTTGAACCACCCCTCCATGCTACCGGAAAAGGCGCGGTCACCGGGACGACGGGTCACGAATCCTCGTCGTCCAGCTCGCCGATCAGGTACTGCTCCAGTTCCGCCCGTGCCGACGGACTGTGCGGCCGCCCGCCGCCCTTGTCATTCCAGGCCTCCGTGGACTCCCGTCCGCACCACCGCAGGATGACCCGCTCCGAGGTGGGGTGCTCCGGAATATAGTCGGTCACGTCGTACACCCGCCCCTCGATGGCCTTCCAGCAACTCTCGCGGCTGTCGTGCTCGGCGAGTTCCTCCAGGGTGATCTGGCGCAGCGGCGTGTCATCGGTGGGGGGGGCATCAGTGCCGGGAGTCGGCATCAGGGCCCAGACCACCAGCAGTGTCAGGAGGCTGCTGACGAAGGCCACGAACGCGGTGTATGCCAGTCGGCTCATAGAAAATCGAAGGCCTCGGTGTGGATGCGATATCCGGGTACGCCATGGCGACGCAGGAGGTCCAGCAGGTAGTTACGCATGGCCTGCGGTCCGCAGATGTATATCTCACGGCTGGCGAAATCACCGCAGTGCTGCTGCAGAAACCCTCCCGTGATGGCCCCGTGGCTGCGGAAGTAATGGGGCGTCACTTCCAGCCCCGGGCTGGTCGCTGCCAGGCGCTGAAGTTCCTCCAGATAGTAGGCCCGCTCGGGTCGGTCGGCCAAGTAGAACAGGCGAATGTCGCCGGTCGTCGCCAACGCCTCGTCGGCGAGTGCGCGGGCGCCGGCGACAAAGGGGGTGATGCCGATGCCGCCGCCGAACCAGAGTTGCCCGCGCCCAGGGTGATGGCGCTGAAAGAAACAGCCATAGGGGCCTTCGATGGCTGCACTGCTGCCCACGCTGACGGTCTGTAGCGCTCCGGAGGCGTCACCCAGGTTCTTGATGCCGATCCGCAGCAGCGGATCACCCGGCGCCGACGCAATGGTGTAGGGATGCTCCTCGCCGCGACCGGCAGCAAGGTCCTCGTCGAACGGCGTCAGATAGACAAACTGGCCCGGACGGAAGCGCACCGGCGCGCCCCGGGGACGCAGGGCGATTTCCACCACGTCGTCCGTCAACGGGGTTACGCTGACGACCCGGTGTTCGTGGCGGGCCACCCGTGGAGCCAGAACCTTTCGCCAGCCGATGGCAAGCAGTCCTGCACCTCCCAGGGCCCACCAGACCGCGCCGGGCGGAGTCAGCCAAAGCACGTGGGCCAGAGCGAGGATCAGCATGGGCGCGGACAGCAGGTGCAGGCGCTTCCAGCGCTGATACGCCGGCGGCCGCGGGAGGCCGAACGTGGGCCAGACGAAGGCCAGCATCAGCAGCCATGCCGCCCAGCCTGCCCAGATGGCGTGCCCTCCGGCCCCCGGGAACAGCGTTGCCACGGCCTGCTCGGGCGAACCGGCCACGCCTGCGAAGGCAATGGCCAGGACGTGCATCATGGTGAGCACAAAGGCCCAGTAACCGAGGGCGCGATGCCAGCCCCAGATGCGGGGCAGACCGCCGAACCACCGGTCGACGCCCGGGAGGCGGGCGCTGAGCAGTGCGGCGAGGATCATGCAGATCATGGCGGCGATGCCGCTGACTCGAGCGGTCCATCGCAGCACTGCGGCGGAATCGGCAGGGTCCAGGATGCCGAGTCGCGGCCATGCCAGGATGACAGGCAGTGCCAGCAACGCCACCAGAAGCAGGTCGCCGGGGCGGACGTTTGCGCGCAGGAAATGCCGGACAGTTGCCATATGCCGGAAACGGTACGTCTCCTGGACACGGGCGGCGTTGACATCCGTCAAATCGACTTGGGTTACTGAACGCGGCTACTACATTTAGGGCATTACCGGTCATCGTGGAAAACGAGTACAACAGGGTATCGGGCCGGGCCGTTGCGCCGTGGTCGCAGAAGCAGGAGGAGCGTGCCCATGACGGAAACACCCCCGGAAGAGATCCACACCCCGCAGTTCACCAATGGCGACGAGTTCAGGATTCCCACCTACCGATTGCTGCAGGAGGACGGCACCCTGTGCGAGGGGGCTCAGTCGCCGCCCCTGGACCGGGACAAGGCGCTCCGGATCTACCGGGCCATGGTGTTCACCCGGGTCCTGGACGAACGCATGATGGCGGCCCAGCGCCAGGGGCGGCTCAGCTTCTACATGCAGTGCACCGGCGAAGAGGCAGCGGTGATCGGCAGCGCGGCGGCACTGGAGGACGATGACGTCATCATGGCGCAGTACCGGGAGCAGGGGGCCCTGGCGTACCGGGGGTTCAGCACCGACGAGTTCATGAATCAGCTGTTCGGCAATGAACTGGATTACGGCAAGGGCCGGCAGATGCCGGTGCACTACGGCTCCTCCACCCTGAACTACGTCACCATCTCGTCACCTCTGGCAACACAGATCCCCCAGGCCGTGGGCTACGCCTACGGACAGAAGCTCGCGGGTGACGGTCACTGCACCATTACCTATTTCGGTGAAGGGGCGGCGTCGGAAGGGGACTTTCACGCCGCGCTCAATATGGCTGCCGTGCACCGGGCGCCGGTCATCTTCCTCTGCCGCAACAACGGCTACGCCATCTCGACACCGACGGTGGAACAGTTCGCCGCCGACGGCGTGGCGCCACGTGCCTTCGGTTACCGCATGCACGTGATCCGCGTCGACGGCAACGATATCCTCGCCATGCACGAGGCAACAGCAGCGGCCCGGCGCATGGCTGTGGACGACCATCGGCCCGTATTGATCGAGGCCATGACCTACCGCCTGGCCGGGCACTCGTCCTCGGACGACCCATCGGCGTATCGCAGTCGCACGGAGGAGGAGGGCTGGCGTGACAAGGACCCCATTACGCGCATGCGGCTGTGGCTGATCAGTCAGGGCTGGTGGAGCGAGGACGAGGAAAAGCGCCTCCAGGAGTCGTTGCGCAAGGAGATCCTCGACACCATGAAGCGGGCCGAGAAGCGCGGTCCCGTGCCGCTGGACAGCCTGGTGAGCGATGTCTACGACCAGGTCACACCGGGGCTGGCGGAGCAGTTGGAGGGGCTCAAGCGCCATATCCGCAAGTACCCGGAGAGCTATCCGAAGACGGCATCCCAGGTGAACGGAGGCGAGTGACATGGCCAGGATGAACATGCTGCAGGCCATCAACCACGCCCTGGATACTGCCATGGAGGCCGACCCGCGCGTGCTCTGTTTCGGCGAGGACGTCGGCGGGTTCGGTGGTGTGTTCCGCGCCACCAGCAATCTGCAGGAGAAGTACGGCAAGGCGCGCTGCTTCAACACGCCACTGGTGGAGCAGGGCATTGTCGGCTTCGCCAACGGACTGGCCGTGCAGGGTTCGGTGCCGGTGGCGGAGATCCAGTTCGCGGACTACATCTTCCCCGCCTTCGACCAGATCGTGAACGAATCGGCCAAGTACCGGTACCGTTCCGGCAATCTCTTCAACGTGGGCGGTCTGACCATCCGCGCCCCCTACGGCGGCGGAATTTCCGGCGGCCACTACCACTCCCAGTCGCCGGAGGCCTACTTCGCCCACACGCCCGGGCTCAAGATCGTTGTGCCCCGCAACGCCCATCAGGCGAAGGGGCTGCTGCTCGGGGCCATTCGTGATCCGAATCCGGTGATTTTCTTCGAACCCAAGCGGCTCTACCGCGCCTCGGTGGGTGAGGTACCGGAGAGCGACTATCAGCTGCCCATCGGCGAGGCGGAGGTGGTCAAGGAGGGCGACGATATCACCCTGGTGGCGTGGGGCGCGCAGATGGAGATGGTGCAGCAGGCCGTGGAACTTGCGGACCGGGACAACATCTCCTGCGAGGTGATCGATCTGCGAACCATCCTCCCCTGGGATGTGGAGGCAGTCGCCAACTCGGTCCTCAAGACCGGACGCCTGGTGGTCACCCACGAAGCGCCACTGACCGGCGGGTTCGGTGCCGAGATTGCCGCCACGATCCAGGAGCGCTGTTTTCTCTACCTGGAATCGCCCGTCATGCGGGTCACCGGCCTGGATACGCCGTTCCCGCTGGCGCTGGAGAAGGAATACATGCCCGATCACCTGAAGATCTTCGAGGCAATCCGGGCTAGCGTGGAGTTCTGACCGGTGGCACGCCTGTTCTGATCAGTCACCCTGCGCACCGAGCGAGGAAGCATCATCATGACCGACTTCATACTGCCCGACATCGGTGAAGGCATTGTCGAGTGCGAACTGACCAAGTGGCTGGTTCGCGAAGGAGATCTGATCGAGGAAGACCAGCCGGTGGTGGAGGTCATGACGGACAAGGCGCTGGTGGAAATCCCGGCGCCGGAGCAGGGTCGCATCACGCGCTTGTATTACGGCGAAGGCGAAATCGCCCGGGTGCACGAACCGCTGTTTGCGTACCAGACCGAGGAGGGCGAGGGCGACCAGGAGGAGCCGTCGACGGAAACGCAGCATGGGACGCCCGAAGCGGATGCGACAACGGCATCGCCCGCCGAAGCGGATTCCGGGCCAGGGGAGACTGCCGAACCGGTATCGCGGCCGGTGGCCACTGCGACGGGCGGTCCGGCGCGGCGGCGCACGCCCGCGACGCCGGCTGTCCGCCGCCTTGTGCGGGAACACGGTCTGACCCTGGACGCCATCCGCGGCTCCGGCAAGCACGGCCGCGTGCTCAAGGCGGACGTGCTTGCTCACGTCGACGGAAGCGCTACCGGTGAGCAACCGGGTGAACAAGCGCGGTCCACCAGGGAACCCGGACCGGCACCATTGCAGCAGGAAGGACGCGTCGAGCCCATCAAGGGCATCCGCGCCGCCATGGCGAAGCAAATGGCGCATTCCGCCGCCATCATCCCCCATTTCATCTACGGGGAGGAAGTCGACATCACCGAGCTTCTTGCCCTGCGGGAGCGTCTGAAACCGGATGCGGAGGCGCGGCGGGTCCGCCTGACGTTGATGCCGTTCTTCATGAAGGCGCTGGCCATCGCGGTGGCGGAATATCCCGTCATGAACAGCCGGGTGAACGACGCCGTCACCGAAATCCACTACCAGCCACACTGCAACATCGGCATGGCCGTGGACAGCGAGGCCGGCCTGATGGTCCCCAACATCAAGCAGGTGGAACAGCGGACGGTGCTGGAGATCGCCGAGGAGATCGCCCGGCTGGTGGAGGCGGCACGCGCCGGCCGCGTGGCCCGGGACGATCTCCATGACGGCACCATCACCCTGTCCAATATCGGCGCCCTCGGCGGCACCTACGCGGCGCCCCTCATCAACGCGCCGGAGGTGGCCATCGCCGCGCTGGGCAGAACCCAGCACCTGCCACGTTTCGACGCCGAGGACCGAGTCGTCAAGCGGGCGATTCTGCCGGTGAGCTGGGCCGGCGATCACCGCATCATCGATGGCGGCACCATGGCGCGCTTCTGCAATCGCTGGAAAGGCCTGCTCGAGTCGCCGGACGCCATGCTGTTGCACCTTCGCTGATCCGGGGTCACCGTACGGACCATGGTCGACGCCCCGATTCAGCAGTTCTACATCCCGGAAGAGCAGTCCATCTACCTGCTCAGCCACGGTGATGCCAAGAAGCTGAAGGACTGGGTGGCCCTGTGCACCAACCAGCTGGAACAGCTCGGCTATCGTGATATCGAGCTGATCGGCAAGGGCGCCTACGGCTTCGTCTTCGCCGGCGCCGTATCCGGGCAGGACGGCCGCCGCGTGGAGCACGTATTCAAGTTCACCCGCATCACCCTGCCGCAGCATATCCAGGACCGCCTGGAAGAAGAGGCGTTCATGCTCGGTCAGGTCAACCATCCCCGGGTGCCTCGGCTGATCACCTTCCAGCGGGTACGCAACCAGTCGCTGCTGGTCATGGAGCGTGCCCCCGGATTCAACCTGGAAGAGGTCTCCCTGCGTGAAGGGCGGCTGCCACCGCGCCTGATCGTGCGTATCGGTGCCCAGCTTGCGGATATCCTGGGCGCACTGCGCAGCGAGGCCGGCCCCGCAGGACGGCCCATAGTGCACGGGGATATCAAGCCGTCCAACCTGGTGTTCGACGAGAACAACGAGAACATTGCCTTGATCGACTGGGGGTCGTCGGTCTTCGCCCAGGTGGACGAGAACTACCAGTTCGTGGCTCCCAAGGTCATGGAGTTGATGTCGGACAACCTGCAACAGACCAATGCGCGCCTGGGCGATGTCTACTTCATCGGCGAGGAACAGCTGAACGGGGCGCTGTCATCGCCACGCTTCGACGAGCAGGGCGCCGCGGGCACACTCTACGCGCTGGCCTCCGGGCAATCCTGTCGCTTCGGCTACCGCGCCATTCCGCCCACGTCGCTGGGCCTGCCCATCGAGTTCGCGCGCATGCTCGAAGGCATGCTGGATGCCGATGCCGATCTGCGGCGCCGCGCCGGGGATTACTTCCTGCGGGAAATGCCGCGGATCGGCCGTACCGTGATGATCGACCTCCCCGAACCGGCCCCGACACCGGCGGTGCCGGTCTGGATGCGCCGCACCGACCGCGAAATCGACACGGTGGTCTACAGCTCGCGGAAATCGTTCCTGCGGGAAGAGGGCGCCGAGGAGACCCTCAGCGACGTCAACGACGTGCAGCTGGACCGTTACTACCGGAATTTCATGCAGGGCATGGGCGATACGGAGAAGGCCTTCCTGGCCGCGGTGAGCCGGCTTGGTCGCTATCCGGTGGTGGGCGGCCTGGCGGTGCGCTGGGAGACCGACGGCATCTACATCGACACATCGCTGAACCTGCATGACCCGGAGCGCAAGACCGCGTTCATTACGGCGGTGAACAACATGGTGAACCTGGCGCGGGCCATCTACCGTCAGGGCATTTTCAAGAGTTGCCTGTTCAACGCCCGGGACACCCTGCACATCGACAGGGAGACCTCCGACGAACCGTTCATCCCCGAGACCAGCATGCGCCTGCCGTATGAGGTGAGTGCCGCGCCGGAACCCGAGGACCGGACCCGGGAGCACTCGTACTTCGAGGATGGCCCGGATCCCGAAGAGCTGCTCGTTCTGCCGGACCGGATCATGCGGTCGCTGGAAGCGCTGAACACCATCCACCACACCGGGATGATCATCTTCGAGGCGCTGCCATACCACCTGAAAATCCACAGCTACTACCGACTGCTCGATCCCGGCCGCGAGCAGGAATTCCGACAGCGCCTGGACGAGATTCTTGCTGCGGTACCGTTAATCGAAGGCCTCGGGGTGTCCGGCTACATGAAGATGCCGTACAAGGACACGCGCTACTTCGCCCACATGGAGCGCCTTCCAGAGCGGTATTACCCGAAGAATCCGCGCGCGGCGGGTGCAAGTAGCGGAGGCCGAGTACACGACTGAGTGGCGTGCTGAATACCCCCGGTATTCGATACGTTGTCGGCCCGACACCCGCCCGCGCGCTTCCGGTCGAGGCGGGCGCCTCGGGCCATCAGCTGCACTTTGATTTGGCCTTGCCTTTGAACTTCTTCCAGTTGCCTTCGATGATGTCCCAGTTCATTGAGTATTTCCTCGCATGCTGCCCAATCGTAATCCGGCCCCCGGATCAGCCGTGGGCCGGGCTCATTGTCGGCTCCGGCGAATGACCACGGCAGTGGATCACAGGGGCCGGCGTCACGATCGACCCTGCGCCCACCGGCTACACGTTGTCCGTGCGCTGGGCCACTAACTCATTGTTTGGCAACGAAAGAGTGGCCCGCCTTGTACGGACCCCTGAATGCCGCGTGCAAGTCTCTACCTCGTTTCCTCGTACGGAACTCCCGACCGTTCTACGGCGTACATGCAGACAACTCCGCCCACACAGGGCCAACAGGAAGAGGTATTCGCGCATGTCGAAATCCGTTGAAGTCGGTGACAACCATCTGCTGGCCATGCTGTCGCCCGATGAGGACGAACGGGTTCGGGGGAGCCTGGAACTGGTGGAGTTTTCGCCGGGTGACTCGCTGTGCGAGCCCCACCTGGTCATGAAATGCGTGTATTTCCCAATCGATTCCATCGTCTCGCTACTGTGCGTGACGGAAAACGGCGGCTCCGCGGAGATCGCCGCAGTCGGGTCCGAGGGGATCGTCGGCGTGTCGTCGTTCATGGGCGGCGACACCTCGCACAGCCGCGCCATGGTGCGGTCCGGCGGTTATGGCTACCGGATGCCGAGCTGGCTGCTGAAGGACGAATTCTATCGCGGCGGGCCCATGCAGCGGTTGCTGTTGCGCTATACCCAGGCGTTGCTGACCCAGATGGCGCAACTCGCCGTGTGCAACCGCCACCATTCGGTGTATCAGCAACTCTGCCGCTTGCTGTTACTGAGCCATGATCGCCTGCACAACACCGAGCTTTACATGACTCAGGAACTCATTGCCAATACGCTTGGTGTGCGTCGCGAGGGGATCACGGAGGCGGCCGGCAAGCTGCAGAAGGCCGGATTGATCGAATACTACCGAGGCCACATCACCATCCTCGACTGCGCCGGCCTGGGAGCGCGGACCTGTGAGTGCTACCACGTGGTCAAACGCGAGTATGAGCGCTTGCTGCCGCAACGGACTGCGGACCACGCCGGAATCGCCTTGCCTCCTCCTGGTCCCGGGCGTTCTGTTCCGGTCTCAGCACATTGATCAGACCGGTGCGCGTCAATCGAACTGGTCCAGCACCCTCTGGCCGAGCGAGGACAGTGCGTCCTTGCCCAGGTCACCGAGGACGGCGTAACTGGCCTTGCCGGAGTCGGAGGTCCAGTAATAGGCCGAGAGCCCATCGTCGTACTGGAAGATATTGTCGCTGACCCTGGTGGGACGGCCAGCCATCAGCGGGCTACCACCGTCGCCGGTTTTCACGTACTGGACGTAGAGGACGATGGTATTGCCCTCTTCGTTCCGGTAGAGCATCTGCGCTGCTAGCCCGTCGGAGATTGGCAGGGGGCGGCCCCCGACGAAGCTGTATCCGTCATCGGACCAGTCCGGCACCAGGATCTCCAGTTCCTGGCCACTCCGGAACCACTCACCAAACGTCTCTCGATCACTCACAAGGCCGGCGTCCTGCCACGGAGAGTCGCTGGTTGCGTAGAGGGAATACGACGTGAGCGCGTCCTGGAGGAACATGTCCCGAGCGACCATCTGGGCTTCCTGCTCGATGATGTAGCCCCGGGCAACCCAGCCGGTGACGCCGCCCACGATGATCAGGGCAACTCCAGCGGCGATGGCGCCACTGAGCATCCCGCCCCATCGCGGTCGCTGCCGCGGCATAGGCCGAACCGGGGCAGGGCGGTCAACGGCGTCTTCTTCCTCTCCCGGGACGAAACGCTCAAGCACTTCCTTGAGCCTGTCGGGAACGGGCTCGTCCAGCACCGATGCGTAGGCTCGGCGCAGCGTCGCGGACTGGGTCTGATAGTCGCGCAGGCGCTCCCTGTCGTCGGGGTCCTGCTGGACACGCGCCCACACCTCCCAGCGCGTCTCTTCGTCAAGTTCGCCGTCCACGTAGTCGCTAAGGACCTCTGGGGGAAGGGGGCGATTCCTATCGTTCATGATTTTCCCCCGCAAACTCGGCACCAACGGTTGCGGACGACATGAGCGAGCGCAAAGCCTCTCGGGCGCGCGACAGACGTGAACGAATGGTACCCACGGGGACGGCCAGCGCCTCCGACGTTTCCTCGTAGGACAGTCCCGTTACGGCCACCAGAATAATGGCATCACGCTGATCGGATGGAAGCTTCTGCACGGCGTTGTGAAGTATGTCGAGATCGCAGTGCTGCTCGTAGTTGATATGAACGGTTCCCTCTGTCGGATACCGGCGCTGATGCTCGGTCTGCCGTCGTCGCTTTCTGATCGACGAGACAAAGTTATTATGCAGGATACCAAACAGCCACGGCCGCGCCGCCTTGTCCGGGTTCCACTGGAACGCGCAAGTCAGAGCCCTCTCTAGACACTCCTGGACCAGGTCGTCTGCGTCATCGGGATCCCTGGCAAGCGCCCTCGCGTAACGCCGCAAATGCGGGATTTCCTCGGCAAGGCGCCAGCGAAGCTCGTTCACCCGGGATGCCCTCGCGGCTGGAGCCCCCTTGTCGGAAGGATTCACCCGCTTCCGGTCGCCGTTGTTCTCCGTAGCGGTCTCCCACCGGCCCGAACCCCCGAGGTCCTCGGCCGAGCGCGCAGCGGAATTCCCCGACGCGAAGTCTCCGATTTCCATTCGTTGTGCAAAACCCGGGCAGGCCTTCTGCTTGTCACCACCGCGCTGAGCCATATGCTCTGTTTATCCATTCCGCTGACGAGGGGAACATGGACAGTCTCTTCATTCCATTGCATCAATACGCTCCTGGCAGGGGCTCAGCTGCAAGAAAGTTGCCAATCCGCCGGCGGCATTTCCCGATCCTCCGGTGCCTTGAGGTTTACGGGGCAGTACTCGCGCCGCTTTCAGCGACGGAACCGGTCGGCCAGAGAGCCGGCCGGTCCGATAAACGGTGAATGCGCCGCAGAGTTACAGGGATTCTCCGACACGACGCCTGTTGCCATGTTGAGACGCTAGAACACCATTCAGACGCTGAAACGCCAGACGACACCGAAATGAGTCGCGCCGGCATCCTTTGCCAACCATGGAGTCCGCCGGCACGGCGCATCCATTCGCCGTCTCCTTCCGACGGTCGGGCTCCTCTGTCGCCAGAGGGGAACAGACCGCTGCCCGCCTCTGGTGGTAGGTCGCTCTTCTACCGCAACACCATATGCCCGCGAACAGGGCCCAGGTACGCCAAGGAACCTGCTAACCCGCCTGGAAGGGGAGTCAGCTGCGGATAACAGGCGAGGCGGCGTTGCCCCCCTTCATGCCTGGCGGTCCCCCAATAGATGACGGCGGCTTGCCAGCAGCAGGGCACAGTCCGCGGACACCAGCGGATGGCCGAGCCGAAAGCCCTGGGCGGCCGGCACGAGACCGGTCTCGTGCAGAATCTCCTCGATGTCCATGGTGAAATCGGCGTGCCCGAATTGCAGGCCGGCGATGTTCACCGACAGCAGTGGTGCCGACATCCCCACGGCCTTCCAGGCGCTGACCTGCCGGCATGCTTCCCGGATGACCCAGTGGCCGAGAGGCAGTATTAGCCCGGTCTGCTCGGCCAGCCCCATGAACTGCGGCGGATAGAGCAGGCCTCGCTCGGGGTGCAGCCAGCGCACCAGGGCCTCGAGCCCGATAATCCGGCCCGAGGTCACGTCGAGTTGGGGCTGGTAGTGGAGCAGGAACTCACCCTTTTCGAGCGCGCGGCGCAGATCCGCCCCCTGGTTGCCCGCGACCATCGGGACCAAGGCTTGCCCGGGTTTCGGTGATACCTGGTTGGAGGTTCGGGCCATGGATTGGGTGCGGTACATGGAACGGTCCGAGTGCTCCATCAGCGCCTCGGCTGGCATCCCGACGTTGGGCAACGCACAGACCGATCCTCGAACGGCCAACTAAACTGAATGGCTGATCCTGCAACGCCCTGAGCTCAGGGAAGAGGCAGGCCCCCAATGGAACAATCATCTGGAGATCCATGTATGAACAAGAACGAGACAGAAGGTCAGCCGAATGAGACGAAAGGGAAGGCCAAGGAGGTTTCCGGCAAGGTGACCGGCGACAA
>SKYZ01000345.1 GCA_007127625.1 Aquisalimonas sp.
CTGCTGGCCACGCTGATCGGCGGCCTGCTGCCCGGCGGCCCCATGATCGCCTTCCCCCTGGGCCTGGCGCTGCTGGAGGCGGGCATGGGCGTGCCGCAGATGGTCTCGCTGATCACCGCGTGGTCAGTGCTGGCCGTGCATCGGCTGCTGGTGTTCGAGGCCCCCATGATGGGCTGGCGATTCACCGGCCTGCGGCTGCTTGCCAGTGCGCCATTGGCACCTGCGGCCGGCTGCCTGACCCTGGCCATCGAGGCATTTGCCAGTTGATGGGCATCCACACCGGCGGCAAATCCGCGGCCGATAACGTACCATCCCGCCGATGACCACCGAGGACCTTACCCGCAACGGCCTGGGCCGAACCCTGTTCAGCATGACCTGGCCCATGCTGTTCGGTGTGGTTTCCCTGCTGGGCTTCCAGCTCGTGGATAGCGCCTTCATCGGGCAACTGGGGGTGGAACCTCTGGCAGCACTGGGTTTCACCCTGCCCATGCAGCAGCTGATCATCGGCTTCCAAGTGGGGCTCGGCATTGCCACCACGGCGGTGATCTCGCGCACCCTGGGCAGCGGCGATACGGAACGGGCGCGCCGCCTTGGCGGCCTGGTGGTGATCAGCGGCTCGTTGGCAGTGGCCCTGCTGTGTGCCCTGCTCTGGCTGGTCCGTGGCCCGGTTGTCACCAGCATCGGGGCGGAGACGGAACTGCTTCCCCTCATCAGTGCCTTCTGGGTGCCTTGGCTGCTGAGCGCCTGGTGCGGGGCGGTGCTGTATTTCGGCTACAGCGTCATGCGCGCCCACGGCGACACCCGCTCCCCGGGCCTGTGGATGGTGGTCACCAGCCTGATCAACCTGGTCCTGGACCCGCTGTACATCTTCGTCTTCGGATGGGGACTTCCGGGGGCCGCCTGGGCGACAGTAACGGCGTTCAGCGTGGGCATTCTCGCCATCTATCCAGCGCTGCTGCGCCGCCAACTGCTCCATTTCGATCTGCTCCGCATCAATCCATTGCCGGCACTGCGTCAGATCGCCGGCATCACCGGACCCGCCATGGTCAGTCAGCTCATGCCACCGGTATCGGCCATGCTTGCCACGGCACTGTTGGCCGGCTTCGGCTCCAGCGCTGTGGCGGCCTGGGGACTGGGTACGCGCCTGGAGTTTTTCTCCATCGTGGTGGTGCTGGCGCTGACCATGTCCCTGCCACCCATGGTCGGCCGGTTTCTGGGAGCCGGTGAACTGCACCATGTGCGCACTGTCGTGCGCATCGCAGTCTCCTTCGTACTGGTCTGGCAACTAGCCGTTGCCCTGCTCTGGCTGGCACTCTCCGGCGTACTCTCCCGACTGCTCACCCAGGATGAATCCGTCGCTGCCACGCTTGAGGACTACCTGCTGCGGGTGCCGCTGAGTTACGGGGCGCTGGGGGTGTGCATGATCATGGTGTCGGTGTGCAACGCCCTGGGCCTGCCTCTGCGTGCGCTGGCCATCTCGCTGGTCCGGCTGTTCCTGTGTTACCTGCCCATGCTGTGGCTCGGCGCCTGGTTGTTCGGCCTCAACGGCGTGTTCACGGGCGCCCTGCTTGGCAATATCGCCGCCGGCACGGCCGCGTGGCTGCTCTACCGCCAGGGCATGCGGCTCCTGTCCCGGCAACAGGAGGGGTTGGGCACCGAGTCCCGGTTACGGCATGATAATGCGCCAAGTCACTGACCCTTTACAGGAGAACACCATGAGCAGCATAGCCGACCAGATGCCGGACATGTCCCTGGAGACCGATGCGCTGGTCCAGGAAGAAACCTTCACCGATGGCAAAGTCGGCGCGATCCGCCGCATGACGCCGGTGCACACCGACGGCACCCGGGATGAGTCACGCCCCGTCACGTACAGCGGCCAGACCCAGGTCATGACCCAGGGCGGCGCCCTGCCGCTGTCCTTCGAGATCGAGGCCGACAGTCTGGAGCAGGCTGTGGAGCGCTTCCCGGAGAGCGCGAATCAGGCGCTGGAGGACATGGTCCGGCGCATCGAGGAGATGCAGCGTGAGCAGGCCACATCCATCGTGACGCCCGGTCAGGGTGGTGGTGGCGGTGGCGGCCTCGGCGGCATGGGCGGCGGCCAGGGCCCCGGCGGCGGCATTCAGCTTCGCTGAACCGACAAATGTAGTAGAATGTTGCAGTGCCGTACGCCCCGGGCTGCGACACGGGGTGTGCGGGCGAGTGCTGCGGGCTGCCAAGGTGCCGCACTCGCCATATTCCGAAACGGGTTATAGCTTATTCGAATAACCCATTTCACACATATTCTTTTTAGCCCTACCCTATTTCCGAATCGCCATCGCCGGTGACTGCAACGATTGGCAACCTAATACCGCGATGGCCCGGTACAGACAGTCATGGCGCCTGCCCACGGCGGGGCAGGCACGGAACGACCAGGGGGACTGGCAACATGAGCATGGCCACCGAACGCGTGATCGACGTGCACCACTGGAACGATACGCTGTTCAGCTTCCGCACCACCCGCGACCCGTCCTTGCGCTTCGAGAACGGACAGTTCGTGATGATCGGACTGAAGGACGAGAGCGGCAAGAAGCTCATGCGTGCCTACAGTATCGCCAGCCCGAACTATGAGGACCACCTCGAGTTCTTCAGCATCAAGGTGCCGGATGGCGCTTTGACATCGCGCCTTCAGCACATCAAGGAAGGCGACGAGGTGATCACCAGCCGTAAGCCCACCGGCACGCTGGTGCTGAGCGACTTGCTGCCGGGCAGAAATCTCTACCTGTTCAGCACCGGGACCGGCCTGGCGCCGTTTCTCAGCGTCATTCAGGACCCGGAAGCCTATGAACGCTTCGACAATATCGTGTTGCTCCACGGCGTCCGCTACAAGAGCGAGCTCGCCTACCAGGAGTTCCTGGAAAACGAACTGCCCGAGCACGAGATTCTCGGCGAGATGATCCGCGAGAAACTGATCTATTACCCGACGGTCACCCGTGAGGCATACCGCAATCAGGGCCGGATCACGCACCTGGTGGACAGCGGCAGGCTGTTCGAGGACATCGGCCTGCCACCGCTGGATCCGGAGCACGACCGCGCCATGATCTGCGGCAGTCCGGCCATGCTCGAGGACATCAGCAACATGCTCAATGAACGCGGCTTCAAACAGTCGCCACGCATCGGCGTCGCCGGCGATTACGTTATCGAGCGTGCCTTCGTCGAGAAGTAACGGACCCCGGGCGCTCCCCGGCCCGGCAGGGCCGGGGAGCATTGATCTGCATCAACACCGGCCCATCTCTCGCCAGGCATCCTTGCGCCTCCTTTTACTACCCACACGGAGGCAGTCGTGGCGGACCAGTTCCAGGATATCCACCAGAGTTACGGCCGTTGCCTGCGCAGCCGTGATTTTCTCGAGCGCTTCTACACCCTGCTGCTGGACTCCTCCGAGGAAATCCGGCCGATCTTCGCCACCACCGATTTCGGCCACCAGCGACGGGCCCTGCGCCGGGGGATCACCACGGCAATCCTTTTCGCCAGCGGCAGTGATATTGTCGCCCGGGAAGTGGAGCGCATGGCCGAGGTGCACAGCCGCAGAGGGCGTGCGCCTGTGCGTCCTCCGTTGTACGAGTACTGGCTGAACACCCTGGTGCAGACGGTTCGGGAACGCGACCCCCAGATCACTCCGGAACTTGAACAACGCTGGCAACAGGCGATGCGCCCGATCATCGACCACTTCCAGCGAGCCTACTGACTCGCGGACGAGGCACGCGGGCGTCAGTCGTGGTCCAGGGCCAGCAGCAGCATGTCCAGGGCGTCGCGTACGTGGTCCTGACCCTCGTCGGCCTTCACCAGCGTGCGCAGCCCGCCCATCCCGGCCACGATGTACGCGGCCAGTCTGTGCGGGTCCCCGCGGCTGCGGATGCTGCCGTCAGCCTGACCACGGCGCACTGCCTCGGTAAACACGTCACGGAAGCTGTCGACACCGGCGCGGACGCGCTCGGTTATGGGTGGGTCACGGTGGCCGAACTCGTTCGCCGTGTTGAGCACCAGGCAACCGCGAGGGCCTCCGGGAACCCGTTGCTCGGCCAGGGTGCGGCGCAGGGAATCTTCGATGAACGCGCGACCGCTGGGCGCCTGCTCCAGCCGCTGCCACATGCTGTCCACCACCATCTCCCGATACCGCTCCAGGCATCGCTCGAACAAGTCGTGCTTGCCGCCGAAGGTCTGGTAGAGGCTACTGCGCGACAGCCCGGTGGCGCCCAGCAGTTCCTGAAGGGAGGTCGCTTCGTACCCACGCGCCCAGAAAAGCTCCATGGCCTGGGTCAGTGCAGCCGAAGGATCAAACTGACGCGGCCGTCCTGCCGGCATGCGACACCTCTGTGCGGGTTTCGGGATACTCATTTGAGCCATTCATCATGCCGGAAGAATAACCCCGGTAGCGACGGATGCAAAACCCCGGGGCCGATCCGCTTTCACGATCAACAAAAAACCCCGCCGAAGCGGGGTCGTCTGTTATCGGCAGGCTTCACCACATGGCTGCAGCGAAGCCGTTGACGCCGACGGAAGAGTTCAGACAGGCGTGACGTTCGCCGCCGCCAGGCCCTTCTGGGTGTTCTGGGTCTCGAACTCCACCCGCTGGCCTTCGGCCAGGCTCTTGAAGCCATTGCCGTTGATGGCGGAGAAATGGACGAACACGTCCTTGCCACCGTCTTCCGGAGTAATGAAACCAAAGCCCTTGGCGTCGTCGAACCACTTCACGGTACCGGTCATCATCGTAACGTTTCCTCATTCATTCATGATTAGGTGTTGCAGGTCGGACTGAAGAACGTACGGTGTGACTACCAGACTGGTGGGACGACCGAAACTACTCTCAGGAAAGACACTGCA